>JAUZPJ010000107.1 GCA_030706025.1 Bacillota bacterium
CAAAGCTGGAACGAGAAAAGTTAACTCAGTTAGATAATGAGCGCATCGGGAAGTTGGATGAGGAAATTGGGAAACTCATCCGGCAAGAACGGGCGCTCTTTTTGATTGAGAGGATGCTCCGGCCCGTCCGCATTAGCTGCGCGTACTGGTGGTCCAATAATTCTGGAAAGTTAGTACTGCTAATTTCTTTATAAAACATCCAATTAAGCTGATTGTTGACGATGTATTTCAGGTTGATTTCAGTTAGGTAGACTATAGTGAACATATCGACTAATTTAAGAAGATATGTAACTTATAACACTTAATTGAAAGGAGACTTACATGAAAAACAAAAACACCTTAATTAGTTTACTATTTGCTACTGGAAGTGTCGTTGCCCTGACTGTTATCTTGGGCAACCTTGGAATTCACTCGTCATCTCAGTCAACATCGCGTAATTTAGTGTCACCTTCGGCTTCTCAAGGTCAAGGTGTTAGTCCCGGTATTTCGTATGAGTATGATTTTAACGATGACGATGATGATGATAAAGACAAACGTGATGATGAACATACAAACAAGGGCAAAAAACGACACAGAAATGGTGTGTATTCATCCTCATCGCCTTTAGAATCCGATGCTACCTCGATTCCTTCAGCATCTTCGAGTTTAAATTCTGCTCCAAACCAGCAGAATCCTAGGCAATCCAATACTCAGGCTTCATAATGAGATTAACGATGAAAAAAGTATTAGGTATTATGTTTGATGCTATGGATACTTCCATAAAGGTACAGATCATTGTATCCGCCGAATGGCGGGAAAAGTTTAAAAATTATCTGAATAGGCTCCCGGTTTGGTTTACTGAAGTTGAATCCATATTGAGTAGGTTTGATCCCCAAAGTGAGCTCTCAAGAATTAATAATGGAACCGAAAAAACCTATCATGTTTCCGATAGGTTGGCTGAGGTTGTTGACTTGGCTTTAAACGCTGCTAAGGTTACCAACGGTATTTTTGATCCTACGATCCTCAAAGAACTTGAACAAGCCGGTTATGATCGTACATTTCGGGAGGTTATGGCTCGAAAGGAAATAAGGTCGCCGGTAATGTTAGGTAAAGAACATGTCAATGTGGCTAATTGGGGTTATAAATTAGTCGAGATTGATCGGCACAGAGGCAGCTTCAAAAAGTTGAATGGAGTGGGACTCGATTTAGGAGGAATTGCTAAGGGGTGGGCTGTCGACCAAATTTTTAACCAATTAAGACATCTAAGTGAACAAGCAGAGATTTGTGTTAACGCGGGGGGAGACCTAAGACTTTTAAATCCCTCTGGTCAAAAACCTTGGGATATTAAGGTTGAAAATCCTTTCGATAAGAGTAATCATCTTCTAAGTTTGAGATTGGATATTGGGGCGGTCGCTACTTCGAATGTATTAAAGCGACGTTGGAAACATCAAGGGAAGTGGCAGCACCACCTCATCGATCCCCGTACAGGGTTTCCAAGTCAGAGTACAGTTATAGCCGCTACTGTAGCAGCCAATACCACCGTGGAGGCTGAAGTCTGGGCTAAAGTTTTATGTATCTTAGGAGATAAGGGGTTAGAGCTTTTACACGAAAGAACAAATTTTGCAGCATTAGTTGTTTCGTGTGAAGGTGATCTAATCATTAATGAGAAAATGAGGAGGTTTATTGATGCTGGAATTTCTAAACCTGCATTTTCCGTTCGCTTTTGAAATTAATCTTTGGAATCTTTCTCGAGCCACAGCCATTGTTGCTTATCTCTATTTATGGATTGCAACAATAACCGGGCTGCTATCAAAAACAAAAATTCTACTTACAGTTGGTTTAAACTCAAATCTTTTGACCATTCACCGTAAAAGCGCCTGCTTTAGTCTTAATTTTATTATTTTCCATGCGCTAATTTTGAGTTATGATGATTATATAAAGCTGAAGGTTAAAGATTTATTTATCCCTTTCCTATCTACATATCAGACATTTAATGTGACTATGGGTATTCTGGCTTTTTATGGGATCGTGCTTATGATAGGGAGTATGTTTTTTCTTGGGGGGAAGATCTTTCGCTTTTGGCACTTGTTAACTTATGCAGCGTATTTTATGGCCCTATGGCATGGGATTAATATTGGGACGGATAGTTCTGAGGGATGGATGCAAATAATTTATTGGACTACCGGCAGTCTAGTAATTTTAGTTTCTACATACAGGGTTATTCTTAGAGTAAAGGATTTTCACAGAAGCATTGAAATTTAACTTGCATCTTCGTATTCCTAGTTAGGGCGAAAGCGGAGAGGTTGCTTGCTATGAGGGAGGATGATGGTGAGGATCTTATTGGTGGAGGACGATGTTCACTTAGGGGAAATTTTAGTACGCGGTTTGCATGAGGAAGGTTATCATGTTGATCGTGCGATGGATGGGATCGAAGCAGAGCTTTTCCATCTCCATCGTACCTATGGGGTAATTGTCTTAGATCGTATGTTACCGGACATACGGGGTGAAGACTTGTTGCAAAAATGGAGACAGGAAAACTGTACAACACCTGTACTTATGCTAACAGCCATGGATGCTGTTTCCGATCGAGTAACTGGTCTAAAGGCGGGTGCAGATGATTATCTTTGTAAGCCGTTTGCCTTTGCTGAATTATTAGCTAGGCTTGAAGCTTTGCAACGCCGTGGAAGCCTTAACACTACTTCTCTTCTAAAAGCAGGAACGGTGGAACTTAATCCACAGACTAGGCTTCTTACTTTCCGTGAACGTTCGGTTATGCTAAACAGGCTCGAATATGAACTGATGGACATCTTCATACGCCATCCAGGTCAAATACTGAGTAAGGAAACTCTGGCAGAACAGTGCTGGAAAGAACCTTGGGAGGCCTCAGATAACACAATAGAAGCTCAGATTAAAAATTTGAGAAAAAAACTAAGATTAATTGACAATCGCACATGGATCAAAACCATGCGTGGCGTTGGCTATCGTTTGGAGGTAGAATGATTGCGTTTGTGGCAAAACAGCTTACCTTTACGTCTTGCAGTAATTACAGGCAGTGTATTTATTACTGTGCTTTTTGCGGCCCTTTTTGCATCCTATCTGACAACGGATTATTTATTGAAAAGCAGTCTTGACTCAGCACTAACTTCCCTGGCTCGATCGACTGCGGATAGTTGGTCTAACAAAGGTTGGTCTCAAGAATTATCGGTTGGGAAAGAAGCGAAGCAACAAATATATTTGCAAGTGATTGATAACCAAGGCAAGATTGTTTATGCTTCGACACAAGGGGCTCTTCCGGTGGAAGATGATTTATTGCAGCTTGCTTTACAAGGAAGGGAAAGTTTTACTGACTCCTTTGGGTCTTCATCGAAGGCTTCATATGAGGCGTCAGATGAGCATCACGAGTCTCGCGAGTCTCACGGGCATCGCGGGCATTTGAACGCATCTACGCTCCCTAATTGGCTGCGCCCTTTTTGGCCCGAAGAAGATGAGGTGCGTATTCTCTACTGGCCTTTGTCCAGTGGCAACGATGAAAATTATGTACTTCAAGTCGGCTTGCCTATGACAGATAATGCCGATATGCTTCGCAACCTGCGAAAAATCTTGCTCATGATTTCTTTAGGCGCTGTAATTATTGTAGCTGCCATTTCCGCCTATTTGGTTTGGAATACCTTTAAACCATTACGTAAGATAATTACTGTGGCCAAGAAAATCGATGCCAACACGTTAACATCGAGGATTAATGTTCCTGTTCGAGATGCCACATTAAACCATTTGGTAGATGTCTTAAATGCAATGTTAAAACGATTGGAGGCTGCTTTTACAACTCAAACCAGGTTTGTCAATGATGCCGCGCACGATTTGCGAACTCCATTAAGTGCACTTCGTTCGGAGTTAGAAATAACCCTGCGTCAGAAGCGAAGCGAAAAGGAGTACGTTCAGGCTTTAAAGGGATGCTTGACAGAGGTAGAGTACATGAGCTCTTTGGCAGACAATTTACTTGCTTTAGCCAGATTTGACAGCGGATTGCAAATGCAGTTTGAAGAATCCGTTGCCTTAGGACCAATTCTTCAACGGGTGAACAGTGAACTTGGGGATTTTGTAGAACAAAATCAAGTCTCCGTAATTATTAACATTGAAAAAGATATACGAGTAGACTGTAACCCGCTAGCAATAGAACGATTGTTGAGAAACCTTTTGCATAATAGCATTCGTTATACACCTGCCGGTGGGTTAATAGAATTGTTTTTACGAGACAGAATCGGTTTGGGAGGGTATGGGGGAGAGGAAATAGTAGTCAAAGATACAGGAATCGGAATCCATCCTCAGGATTTGCCGCATATTTTTGATCGGTTTTATAGGTCTGATGGAGCGCGCAGGCGTGACGGGGGAGGCAGTGGATTGGGATTATCAATATGCCAGTCCATTGTTAACAACCATAAAGGAACTATTGATATTCAAAGTGAGCGTGGAAAAGGTACCTGTGTAACCATCTGGTTGCCTTGCAGTCAACGTGGAGATAACTATTGACAAAATCATTTGCTCAACATATACTAATTAACAAAAAAAGTAAGTGAATATATATTAAATAGAGCAGGCGATACACTTCTTAGAGGTGTATGGGGCTGGGCTGGCCAAGGGTCGGCAGCAGGGTAAAAATACCTGTGGGACTATGATTTTAACAAAATTATGGTGCCACAGGTTTTTTGTTTGGAGTTGAATTATATGAATTCTTTGTGTTTCTGCATTAAACGAAAGAATAGATTACCAATTTTGATACTTCTTGTATTTGTTTCTATGCTCTCAGTGTATACACCTTATAACTTACTGGACAACGATGAACACAATAATGATTATAGAAGTTTGTTCAAATATTTTATTAACATACCAGCGGAAAAGTTCAATAAATTACGGAATCAAGCAAGAATCTTATTACATAAAATATTTAAGTTGGTACTAATTCACTTAAATACTGTGGTTTTAGTAAATATTCGTTCGTTTTTATTTAACATAAGATTTTCTAATAAGACTATTCTTTGCTTATTTTATCTAATATGTTTCTATTTTAATGGAGGAAAATTTAAGGATAATATAAAGCCTGTGCTTTTAATAGCCCGTTAAGGATATTCATCCCTTATACCAAAGGATGAATCTATTACTAATGGTTTGTAATTAAGTGAAAACTTAAAGGAGGATTTACTATGAGTCATAGTTTTTTTTCAAGATCAAGAAGTAAGGGCCATTACCCCAATTGGAATCATGGAAGCGGCTATTATAAAAAATCACATGGTTCTGAAGGAATACTTGGTAAAATATTTGAAGCTCTGACAGGTTCTAAAAGACATTCTCATTCTCATTCAGACCATAATTATGGGCACCATAAAAAGCATCACTATCGCAAAAGCTCATGGTCTTAAGCCTATTTAATAAAGACAAACGATACCGGCCTTCGGAGCAGATATCTGAATATATGATAGAGAAGATAATCGGAGAAGGTCGGTTTGGTATCTGCTATCAGGTTATGCAGGGACAGAAACTGTATATTCTCAAGCAGCTAAAAAGGGGAATGCTGAAAAAAACCGGGTCAAAAGCCCGGTTTGAGGAAGAAATATTAATGAATTTACATCATGAAAGCATTCCCCGCTTTATTAAAAAGATTGAGCATGAGGATTTTTGTGGCTATGTGCTGGAATTTAAAGAAGGTAAAACCTTTGAGGATGTTCTTTATCTTGATAGACATGAGTTTGAGCGAGAAGAGATATTCAGTGTTGGAAGCCAGCTTATTGAAATCTTAAAGTATCTTCATTACAGAGGCGTAGTCCATAGGGACATAAGGGTGCCAAATACGTTATATGACGGTCAAAAGATTAATCTTGTGGATTTCGGTCTTGCCCGCAGGATAAATAACAAGAAATACAGGGCAGATATGGACTTTGCTTTTTTAGGTGATTTCCTGCTGCACCTGTACTATTCTTCATTTGAATTCAAGGGTGGAAAGAAACGCCCCTGGTATGAGGAGTTGGAATTAACGGAAATAGAACTGAGATTTTTGAAGAGGCTAATGGGAATTGCTCCAAGGTATAAGAGTATTCAGGAAGTTGAGCAGGAATTTCAGGAGACGTTTGAAGCCAACAAATTATAGGTGGGTGAAAAGATGGATTTTGAAAAAATTCTATATCTTTTGAGGCGGAACAGGATAGGGAAAAATGCTCTAAAGACCGATGGCATCTTAAGAATCAGTTCAATGAAAATTGAAATACAAGGGATTGAAGGATAGATGAATTTAGTTGATCAATTAATAAATTCCGCTCTACACCTAGACAAGCACTTGGCTGAGATGATTCAAATCTATGGCTCTTGGACGTATTTAATGCTGTTTCTAATTATTTTTTGTGAAACAGGACTTGTTGTTACACCGTTTCTTCCTGGAGACTCCTTGCTCTTTGTGATTGGAGCTTTAGGGGCGACCGGGGCTTTGGATTTCAGGCTTTCAGCAGTCCTGCTGATAATTGCAGCGGTTGGTGGCAACACACTGAACTATTTTATAGGCAATACAATAGGAAATAAAATTCTTGAAGCCAGTAGATTAGGATTAATTAAGCGGATTGTTAAGAAGGAGTATATCGAAGAGGCCCACGCCTTTTATGAAAAGCATGGCGGGAAAGCAATATTACTATCAAGATTTTTACCTGTCTTGCGCACGTTTGCCCCTTTTGTAGCAGGAATTAGTAAAATGAGTCTCCCTAAATTTACAATGTATAATTCAGTAGGTGCTATCGCTTGGGTATTGTTTATTATGGCGTGCGGATATTTCTTTGGCAATATTCCAGTGGTTAAAAACAATTTCACTTACGTTATTTTCGGAATAATTTTTGTCTCAATGCTACCGGCCATAGTTACGGGGATTAATTCAAAAAGAAAAAGTTAACGGTTGTAAAATCTATTCGTTATCCACAAATGGGGTTAGTGTCTAGCAAATTGAAGGAAATATGACCCAATGTTATGTGCTACAATACGAATTTACAAAATGTGGAGTATCACTGAAAGGTAGGAAAGTATATGTGCAATCTCATGAATATGAACTATTGGCGAAATGAGCATATGTGTTTTCTAAACCGACAAATCGCACACCCGAGGCACGTTGAGACCTTTCGCTTTGCTAAGCTCAAGAAGGAATAACGTCTTGATAAAGCCAAGCCAGCGGTCAAGTGCCGGGTCTTGCATGGGTGGGGTATTTCCGGATACAAAACCGAAGGTGAATAACCAAGCCGGGAGCAGAACTACCTATCTTTTAAAGTGAATTGGAGATTAACTATCATGAACATTGAATCAGGTATTCTTATCAAATCAAAAGAACAACTTAAACAGTTCGTGGAACAAGAGGAACCGATTATCCTTTATTTTAGTTCCCGAGACTGTAATGTTTGCCATGCTGTTTTCCCCAAGCTGATGAATATAATTGATCCTCAATCGGTGAGGGTTGCAAAAATTAATATCGACGAGCATTTGGAAATTGCAGGACAATTATTGGTTTTTGCTGTGCCCACGATACTGATATTTCATGAAGGCAAAGAAATTCTTAGAGAAAGTCGTTTTATTGATTTTCAGAAGGTTGAAAGAACTCTAACTCTTTTAAAATGAGGAAGCACCTTGGACCTAAACAACCTTGAGCTGTTATACTTGACATCTCATCGATACCAAGTTCACCCACGCCCACTTGCCCCTTGCCAAGTTCAAGAAACCGCCCTGATAATGCCTAGCCAGCAGTCAAGTACCGAGTCTTGCAATAAGGAAGGCCCCACCAACTGGAACATTGGGGGGCGTAATGAGAGATTGAGGATGGTGCTTTGTTAATTGCAGGAAGGAGTTCTCTTGATGTCAGATGAATTGATTGCTTATTGTGGTCTTTATTGTGGTGCATGCAGCTTTAAAGTTGGTTTTGAGGAAAATAACAAGGAACATATTATGCGTATGCCCTCAATGTATGATAAATTCAAGAACCAACCACTTGAATTTTGCCCTGGTTGTCGATTAGAAAACCTATGTGGAAACTGTGGTATAAGAGACTGTGCAAAAGGTAAGAAAATTGAATATTGTAGCTTATGCAATGATTTCCCTTGTGAGAAATTAATAGAATTTAGCAATGATGGAAAACCACATCATGCTAAATCAATAGAGAACTTGATATTGATAAAAGACATTGGTAAAGAAAAATGGCTAAAAGAGCAAAAACAACAGTGGACTTGTGAAAAATGTAATTCCAGATTTTCTTGGTATCTGAAAGAGTGTGAAAGATGTAACGAATACTACCAACAAGAACCGTACATTGTTGGACCGAGTATTTAACAGTCTCAATCTAGCCAC
>JAUZPJ010000108.1 GCA_030706025.1 Bacillota bacterium
ACAGCTACAAGTGCGATAATAAGTCCATATTCGACCATTCCCTGGCCTTCTTCATCCTTGAGGAGTCCCATTAATTTTACTTTCATCCTAAGATCCTCCTTTATTTCTATAATTATGATAGCGAATGTACTTCTTGATTTTCATTATAAAAGAAAGTTATGCAAACTAATATATGGCATTAGTCACAATCTAAGTCAATATCGTCCTAGTCATAAGTCCTATTATTTAAGGACTTTCGAGAAGTTTATCCAAATTCATATTATTAAGTAAATCACTTTTACACCAGTGAACGTAAAGAAGGTAAGACCCTAACGGCCTTACCTTCAAATATTAATAATATGTACATATTTATATTGAACAAGCTTTACTTCCTAAATATTAATAATGAAGTGATAAGAGACATGTTTGTAGAAATTCTTTAGCTTCATCGACATGAACAGCCATAACTTGATCGGTTGATAAACTCAGTGGAGTAAAAATCGCAACAACCTTATCAAAGTCACAGATCCTTGCACCTGTAGCCTGACAAATCAAATAGCCTTGATTATGAAATAATGCTTCGAGCCTTTGCATTTCCAAAATTCGTTTTGGAATTGTATCAATCACGTGGTGATCCATTTGATCATCTCCCATTCACCATTACCTAGAAATATCTATAGGCTTATTGTTATGCACTACGAAATGAATTTATAATTTAAGTATTAGGTTTCAACATATTTATACAAACATCGGGTATAACATCCTGCTCTAACCTCTCGATTTCTTTATTGCTATTTTATCTGATTCTTATGGGGGTAATACTTAGTTAAAAATAATTCACTTACATTTTACGCACCTGAGACTCTATGTGGTTTAAACTGGGAAAAATAATTCAAATTTTTGGTTAAACGATTGACTAATAATAATTCGTTAGTTATAATTAAGATGCTCGAAGTACTTGTGGATTTTACAAACCTTCTCGATTGCCTAAGGCTGTGGGAAGATTTCTTTGAACTTCCCATGTAGCGGGTAAATAAATTGACGGAGGTTTTTTAATGTTTAATGACAAAATTCTAAATTGTAAGGAATGCGGTCGTGATTTTGAGTTTACTGCGTCTGAACAAGAATTCTATGCAGAAAAAGGGTTTACTAATGAACCCGGACGTTGCCCTGAATGCCGTGCAGCTAGAAAAGCTCAAAATAGAAATAACGGCGGTGGATATTCTCGTCAACCACGTGAAATGTTCCCTGCTATTTGTGCTACTTGTGGAAAAGAAACTACAGTGCCTTTCCAACCTTCTGGCGACAAACCAGTTTATTGCCGCGATTGCTACCAACCACGATCACGTAACAATTGGTAATAACTCAAAAAACCTTTCCAAACCTGAGTGTTTGGAAAGGTTTTTTTATTTTATGTGTAAAATTCTTTTAACTCCTCTGATATCTTCTACCGTCCCCTGATATCTAGCTCAATGAGTTCACGATAAAGCTCCTTGCGTCGATCCGCTAAAAAAAAGCTATCTTTCATCGAGGCACGGTCTGGACTACGTATCAGATTTATTCGGTCAGCCGAAAGAGATGCAGAAAGTATTCCTTCTTCACTCAACTGAGATTGACTCACCAATTCTCCTTTGGGACCTAAAACCAAAGCCCCTCCACTGAACTGTTTGGATTTTCCATTGCTTCCGATTAAATTGCAGGCACCAAGATAGACTGAATTATCGTAGGCGCGAGCCCCAAGATAACGCAACCAAATTTCTTTGCGATCACCTGCAACCACAGGGGAGGCATGCGGTGCAAATATTACTTCTGCGCCTTTGATGGAATAGATTGCAGCCATTTCGGGAAAGTGCCAGTCCCAACAGATTCCCACGGCAAAGGTAATACCATGAGCTGAAAATATAGGAAAATGCTCTCCGGGAGTAAAATATTCCCTTTCACTCCGACCCAAGTGCACTTTACGATAAACAGCAGGCTCCTCTTCCGGCGATAAAATTACGTGAGATATATAGGGTTTATGCACTTCATTTGCTTGTTCTATTAAACCCACTAAAAGTGTTATCCCTAAATCTTGTGAGCACTCTTTTAATCGAACAACCCAGGAACTTTGAAGAGAACCACCCATTTCTGAAGCGTCTTGTGGTGAATATCCATCTAACGCACATTCAGGAAAGCACAGCAAGGATATTTCCTGCTTCTGAGCAGCCTCTGCCAAATGTACGATTTTCTGAAAGTTCCGTTCGGTCTCTCCAACCAAAGATTCCATCTGAACAAGTCCAATTTGACAGTTCTTTTCCATTGTCTCTGTCCTTCCCACTACTCGCTTAGATGAACTAATTTTAACTTATTAACATGTTCCTCTAATTCATTGTAATCTTTACTTAAAACATCCGATAACAACTCATGATCATGGAGCAAGTTAATTAAGAGACGCTCATCTTTAGTTTGAGTAGTCTGGGCATTCGTAAGAATACTAAGCGGTCGGTATACAGGTGCATCTTGTATCTTTAAACTTTTAAATATTTTCTGATCACATTCTCGGCGAACGGTCAAAGATGAAATTATTGTGACTCCAAGTCCTGCCGAAACAACTTGCTTAATTGCCTGAGTGCTGCCTAGTTCCATCGTTATATTTAATTGGTCAGGATCAAGCCCTCTCTCCTTCAGTGCCATCTCCATTACCTTACGTGTTCCAGAACCATCTTCTCTTGTCACCAGACGTTCAAGAGGGAGCTCCGCCAGAGTAATACTATCCCTAGACGCCCAATTGTGAAAATCGGGAATCACAACTACTAACTCGTCTTCCCAGAAACTTTCAACATTTAGATCTTTATGTCTAGGAACAGGTCCCTCGATCAATCCAATATGAATCTTTTTCTCCAATACATCTTGAGTAATGGATTCTGTATTAGCAATTTTTACTTTAAAATCTACATCTGGATGTGTTTTATACAAGAATGCAAGTATATTTGGAAGAATATATTCTCCTATCGTCAAAGTTGCACCAAGGTAAATTAATCTTCTTTGATCCTTGGCAGCACTTATTTGTTCTTTAGCATTTGAAAGAATATCTAAGACACTGCGTACATGAGCATAAAAAATTTCGCCTTCTTTAGTAAGCGTTACCCCTTTATTAGTACGGTCAAAAAAACGAGCACCATACTGGTTCTCTAGATTCTGAATCTGCAAACTGATGCTGGGTTGACTCATATGAAGCTTCTTTGAAGATAATGTAATGTTTTTGGTTTCTGCCACCGCTTTGAACACAAGAAAGTGTTGTTCCATGATGAAGCATCCCCTTCCTAGATCAGCTGTTTCTATCATTAAGCAATCTCAATTTGCTCGAATGTTTTCCATTCTAGAGAACTCTGAATTGAGTCTCAATTCACATGGATGAATGAAATTATACAATGCTAAGGATTAAATATTTTTATTATATATATTTATCTTATCATAACATCATGAACACTTTTAAGCTACTATAGATTCTAACTTTCTTAAAGATTTCACAATCTACTACTCAGGATTGTGTGCTTTTTCCACAATCCTGCAATGAATAGCAAAAAGCCTCCCGCAAGGAAGGATTTTTTTGAAATATATAAAAACTATTGTCCTGCTACCTTCACAATTCGAGACCACTTAGTTTGGCTATAAATTGTCGCCAAGTTCACCATGCGTTCGGCCCAATTGGGACAACCTAATGCGTGTATATGATTATACGTCGCGAAAACATTCTTATATACAATTCCGTCATGTTGCCCGTCAATACCGTAACCACGTTTTACAGACAAGCCAAACTTTACATTAGGATCCAAGTTAATTAAGCGTGAATTGTGAAACTCATGTCCTCTAATTTCAATAGCTTCATCGAACCAAGGCTGTTCAGGATTAGCCTCCATAATTGTATACCCATGTCCTTGAGGTTTTCTTTCCATCTGGGCATCAAATGGTAGTAAACCAACCATTTCATAACTCTGAGAAGAGACTCTTATAGACCGTCCCAGAAACATAAGTCCTCCACATTCAGCGTAAATCGGCAACCCCTTTTCGCCTGCAAGTCGAATATCACAACGCAAATCTGAATTCTGCTCGAGTTCAGCTGCAAATACCTCCGGGAATCCTCCTCCAATGTAGAGCCCATCGATATCATCAGGGAGTTGTTTATCTAGAAGGGTGTTAATAGGGACAACATCTGCACCCAAGCATTTTAAGGCTTCTAAATTTTCAGGATAGTAAAAGCTAAAAGCCGCATCCTGTAAAATTCCGATTCTTGGATGAATGGCCTTATTTATTGACCCATATTTAGCTAGGTTAGGAACAAAAGTCTCATTAAACAGCGGAAGCTCTGGTGCGTTTTGTGCCAACGCTAATACTTTTTCTAAATCAACATGATCACTGATTATATCCGCTAAATAATTTAGTAAACAGTCAGTTTCCTTCATTTCACCATTTGTGACAAGGCCTAGATGCCGATCAGGAATACTTAAATTGACGTCCTTGGGAATCGCACCAACCACGGGAATTTTACAAAACTCTTCAATCGCTTCACGGGCCATCCTCTCATGACGAGCGCGGGCAACCTTATTAAGGACTACACCCACTATTTGTACATCCGGATCAAAATGTTGATAGCCCATCACCATTGCAGCCACACTACGTGTCATTCTAGTCGTATCCACAACTAATAGCACTGGAGAGCGGGTCACTTTAGCAATTTCTGCAGTAGAGCTACTCCCTTGCAAGTCTAATCCATCATAAAATCCCATAGCGCCTTCAATGACAGATATCGCTTTACCTCTTGACTGGCTAAGCACAGAACTACATATCTCTTGTTTACCCATAAAAAAAGAATCTAAGTTGCGACAAGTACACCCAGCTGCAGCTGTATGCCAACTAGCATCGATATAATCAGGTCCCTTTTTGAAAGGTTGAACCTCCAGACCTTTACGAGATAAAGCACGGAGCAAACCCAAGGTAAACGTTGTTTTGCCGCTTCGCCCCTGAGGTGCTCCTATTACTAAGCGAGGGACGTTGTTTTGTTCAGTAATATATGGTCGCATAACATCCGCACCTTTCTTGGAGTGTTCTGTCAGGAGGAATAGCATATATATTTATCCGGTCTATGATCAAGTTACAATGTTATAAACTAAGAAACAAACAGTTAGTAACTAGAATTCGAAAAATTGACCATCCTAAACCCGTTCCCTAACATGCCAGATCATAAAAGAATCAGCAGAAACAGGGGCACAGGACAGATAGGATGGTCAATCATGAATCAAACGAAAGGACTTAACACATAGATTAACAATGTGTTGTACTACTTTTCATCATTTGGTGTCTGTACCTTACCTTTTAAACAGATATATGTGGTTGTGATGTAGAGGTATTCAACAAGATCCTCCGCAGTAAGCTCTTTAACGGCGTTATCCACATCTGTTTTTTTTGCACCGATAGCTACTGCGACATCTCTACTTTTAGCTTTTTGCACCTTGGCTAAATATTCGAGAATTTGTGCTTTAATTGCGGGGTCTGCAGGTCCTTTTGCCATGATTATACCCCCCTATCATTTTTAGTTTGATTAGAAATTAGTACTTAAATCCTGCACTTGTGCGGAAAGTATCGCGAGCAAAGATGTAATCGTCAATTAACATATCTGAGAATGGCAGTCCGCTCAAGCTAAAGAATTTTTCCCAACCAATTCGTTCAACCCATTCACCCAGACGTTCACCCTGACGAGCATTTGCAATCCAGAGTTCCAAAATACTGCGAATTGCTTCAGTCACTTCAGGCCAACGCGGTGGATTGTTAGGAAGGAACGGGATTACCATGCGGGAAAAACTAGGTGCTGTACGAGCATTGGAAACTTTACCGCCAATAAGAATCGCGATACCATCGTTCTTAGGATCATAAATTTCCATTGCAGGTGACATCGTATAGCAGTTACCGCAATACATACATTTATCTTCGTTAACGATAACGCTCTTGTTTTTCGGATCTGGACGAATTGCTCCGGTCGGGCAACTTGCAACAAGAGTTGGGATCTCGGTTGTTTTACGAAGCTTTTCATGGTCAATGCGAGGAGGAGTACGGTGAACACCGACAATACCAATGTCACTGCAGTGTGTTGATCCACACATGTTTAAGCAGCAAGCCAAGCCCATTTTTAATTTAGCGGGTAGTTTCATGGACGTAAAATACTCATACAAATCATCCATGACAGCTTTTACAACGCCTGAAGCATCAGTTGCTGGAGTGTGGCAGTGAACCCACCCTTGAGTATGAATAACATTACTGATAGATGCTCCAGTTCCACCAACACTATAACCTTTAGCTGTTAGTGCATCGATTAGAGGATTAACTTTAGCCTCATCAGATACTAAGAATTCAATATTATTACGAGTTGTAAAGCGGAGATATCCTTCGCAATATTGGTCAGCAAAATCGCACACTTCGCTGATTGTATCAATACTGAGCAAACGAGGAGAACCAACACGCACACTGTAAAGGGCAGCACCGCTTTCAGCAACATGTTTTAGAACGCCCGGTTGCGGAATTTCATGATATTTCCATTTGCCATAGTTCTCTAAAATAACAGGAGGAAGCATTTCTTTATAATTAGGAGGTCCTTGATCTAATTTTGCCATTGACTTATCCACCTCTCCGTAAGCTACTTATTTTTAAAATTAGAGTTTTGATCCATCAAGTGCAGTACCAGACCTATCAAGTTCATCCTGTGGCCAGAACACATACGGGTTAGCACGAGGACGGAAGACCATTTGAGGTACGGGTGGTATATCAGCTTCGCGTAAGAATCTGCCCATTCCAACACGATAAATCAATTCGCCGAGACGCTCACGACTCTTACCGTTTTCATCCCACCATTCCCAAATACGGCGAACAAGGTCTTTAAATTCTTCGTAATCATTTTCAGCATCCATTTTCATGAAAGGAACAATAACCGAAGACATAAATGCGGATTGAACGATCGTTGATTTTCCACCAACCAAAATGCTTGCGCCTTTTTCTTTGCCGGCTTGAATTGCTTTAGGCATCACATTAATACAATGCATACAGCGAGTGCAATCGTCTGCATTGACTGTAAGTTCTTGGGCTTCACTATTGAATTTAAGACAACTGGTTGGGCACTTATCACAAACTTGACCCTGAATATCGAACTGATTCGCAGCATATTCTTTAACAGCTGCTTGATCGATAATGAGGGAATCGCGCCAAGTCCCGATTACTGAGATGTCCGCACGGGCAATCGCACCCGTACAATCGTTGGCACATCCAGAGAACTTGATCTTACTCTTATAAGGCCACATTGGACGATGAAGTTCATCCATAAATTCATTGGTTATATTATAACATGCTTCGAGCGTATCATAGCATGCATATTCACAACGTCCTGGTCCTACACAGCAGTTCGTAGTTCTTAAGCAAGAACCAGATCCGCCCAAGTCAAACCCAGCTTCACTATACTCATCAAAGATTGTTTGAATATCCTCTGTTTTGCATCCGAGCAAAATAACGTCTCCGGTAGAACCATGCATGTTCGTTAAACCACTACCGTATTTCGCCCATATATCGCAAATCGTACGAAGTGTTTTAGTGTTGTAGAAAAAGCCAGATGGTTGATTAATACGAACTGTATGAAACTCAGCAACATTAGGATAAGTTTCAGGCTCATCAACATAACGGCCAATAACACCGCCGCCGTAACCTCTAACTCCAACAATCCCACCATGTTTCCAGTGTCCTCTGCGCTCCCTATAGGATCTCTCCAAGACTTGGAGCAACTCGCCAGCAGCTTCACTCTTAACTGCAGCTCGTTTCATTTCCGTCACAAAACTGGGCCATTTACCTTTTTCAAGCTCGTCCAGTAGCGGCGTTTTCTTATCTGTCATGGCACACCCTCCGTCTTCAAGTTTATGGAACTTCTACATTTCTGAAATACTGATGGCACCCGTAGGACAAACCGAGATACAGCTTTCGCAACCCATGCACTCTGATTCATCCCCAATCACCTGGGCTTTGTCATCATTAAAGCCAAGCAAGTGGGCTGGACATCCGTCAGTACAAGAGTTACATCCTGAGCATTGATCTTCGTCAATTGATACGATAAACAAAGTTACACCTCCTTAATGTTATAAAGAGAAAATAATTTAATGGGTTAGACTGATGAAAATATCTTCTTGTGTAAATTCTCACTTGTCTACGTTCTTAATTTAACACCTTGTGTTCTATTCGTACAATATATAATCTAGATTGAGCTATATTGAAAACTGATTGTACTATTTAT
>JAUZPJ010000109.1 GCA_030706025.1 Bacillota bacterium
ACCTAAAACACCAAACGCTGTCGGATCCGCACCAGTATAAGTAACTTTAACTTCTTGAATACTCATGTTTTTCCTCCTCAATATACACAATATAGAAACTCCGCATAAATTTTTAAATATAATTCCTACAAATTAATACTTAAATCCAATTTTCTCGTTTTTTATCCTCCTTTCCTTAATATTCTTTTCACATGCATGATTAAAGTGTTTTTGAGTTTATGAATCGTAATTCAAACACCTTTGCAGTATAGTAACATAGAAAGTAATAATAGTCAAAATATTGATAACTATCCCTTTATTCTGCGCAATGCTTTTAACTATTGCAAAATAATTAGTTTTCTATACATTTAAAAATTAAAATGGTGCCCCCTCAATTATTTAAGGGACACCATAATAATTAAACGATTATAGATTAGACACGAGTTTGTAAACGCCTTTTTACACTGGGATAACGGTCAAGATCTGTGTGTGGCAGAAATTTACTGCCACTGAATTTCTCCATAAAAGCCGTATTGGCATTTAATTCGAAATAGGTAACTTTGGCTGCAATCTCTTCGGCCTCCAAACGCTTCGAGCGAGATAAAAGCACTTGGCGCGCTGCTTCACCTGAACTATTTCCTAAACGTACTATAGCAGAACGCGGTAGGTCAGGATAGAGACCAATTGTAATGGCAGATTCGATCGGCAAATATTGTCCAAACGCCCCAGCAGCATAAAAATGGTTGAGTTCCTGCCAGGCGACACCTACATTTTCCATTAAGAGATCAGTCGCAGAATTGACTGCCCCTTTGGTAGCCATAAAGTTATTAATATCGATCTGCGTAACAACAATATCTTTGCCAAGGGCCGATGCTTGGGCGGGAACAATGACATAGTCTTCTCTTCCATTCTGGAAGTGAGCGGATCTGTCTATGATCCCACTAAGAAAAAGTTCAGCCAGCGTGTCTACCAAGCCAGAGCCACAAATACCACGGGCTGGCGCGTTCTCTATGGTAGTATATTTAACCTGTCCCGACGCTGGATCAATAGATACTCGATCGACCGCACCCGGTTCAGCCCGCATGCCGAATGCAGTAACCCCCCCTTCTAGAGCGGGTCCCGCTGCTCCAGCACAGGCGACAAGCCAGTCTTCGTTACCCAAGACAATTTCTCCATTTGTCCCAATGTCAACTAGAAGCGAGACATCTGACTGTTTATGCATGTCGCTTACGAGTATTCCCCCGATCACATCACCTCCGAGGTAGCTTCCGATGCTCGGCAGACAATAGATTGGAGCCAGGGGATGAATGTCGATTCCTAATTCTTTAGCAGAAATCAAACCAGGATTGTTGACAATAGGAGTATACGGAGCTCGACAAATCGAAGCCGGATTTAGTCCCAGCAGAAGGTGGATCATAGTAGTGTTAGCTCCAATAGCAACCGCCGTAATTTTGTCGGTCCCCATTGGGGAAGGACAAAGTCGTTTAATCAAATTATTCAGGGTATCCACCACTGCTTTTTGTAGTTGGAGCAAACCACCTGGCTCTGCAGCATGCCTTATACGACTTAATATATCCTCACCATGGACAATTTGAGCATTATAGTCTGCTGCGTGTCGAAGAACGGTGCCATCGCAAAGATTAATGAGGTATACAACCACTGTCGTTGTGCCGATATCGATAGCTAGGCCGTATTGTTCTTTCGTCGTATCGCCAGGTTCTAGGTCAATCAATTTCCAACCTTGGCCAGTATCCGCTATGGTAGCTGTGACTTGCCAATCGGAACTGCGGCATAAGATGGGTACCTTAGACATTAGTGACAATGGTATATTGACTGAACCATAAGTTCGTTCTAATATTTGACGAACCTGATCTACATCTGCCCGGTTATCCATCGGACTAGGCGGATCCAATGTGAGAAAAATCTTCCTAGTAAGAGGCTCAAGGTCAACAAGTATTTTCTGCACCTTTTCAGCAAGAATAACAGGCTTGTCTACATGTTTTGGCATAGTAATACCCTCTTTTCAGTTTATTTTATAAAATAGGAATTCGCTTTTATCCTAAATATATCTAAACCATACCATCTGATTTCAAACTTGTAACTCTACACTAAGGACAACTACAGAAGCTTTTCTCTTTGCAAAATCCTCACTAAGAGATTAGACGGATTATAAGCTGAGCAATTATTCACAACATCACGTATGTAACTATCAGGGGTTGCAGTAGAGGCTGATCATGACATTCAGTTTAAGTGAACCGAACTACTTTCTTGGCGATAATACTCATAAGCGACTTCAACTCTAAAGCCTAGTTTCTTATAGAGTCCTAAAGCCTGTTCATTCTCACTATTCACATCAAGAGTTATTTCTGTTTTTCCTCCTTGCTTCAAACAATTTACGATTAAATTAAGCAGCTCTTCTCCATATCCCTTGCCCCTATGTTCTGGCACGATTCCGAAACCAAATATTGATCCAACCTCATCGTCATAATTTGTTGCGGCCAAACCAATCCTCTCACCATTCAAAAGAGCTAAATACTGTTCCCTGGTTCCAGATCTAAGACAATTCTCAATTCGACTTTTGGCATCCTCATAGGGCTCATCAAAAGCCCTTACACTCGTTTCAATCACCTTTTCAAGATCGTCTAGCCCTGAGCGCATAAGCAACAAACGTTCCCCGCTGGTGCTAACATTTCTATTTTTGTATCTACCTAGGTCTAATCTCATAAAATACTCGGTATGTTCATAGTTAGCCTTGAGTGCCTTGATGACCTCTTTACCTGCCTTTGATTGAGTTTCACAAACAAAGAGCAGCTCTGCAATATGAAATTTCCTAAGTTCATCAACTGCTTTTGTGAGCAAGGCCTTAAAATATCCATTACCCCTATACTTCGGTAATGTATAGCCCGTAATTTCAGCTTCCAATTGTGTTGGGATAAACATGGATAACATACTGATTAATTCACAATGTTCATAGAGCAGAAAGACAGTTTTAATACCTTGATCAAAGTTCAAAGACGGATCTAAGAACATGCTTCCTTGAAGGTTATCATATTCATTACAAATCCTCTCAAGCTTAAAAACTTCATTTAAAGCCTTTCCTTCCAAACTAGCATACCCTTTAATAAACATGAATACCTCCTTAGATGACCGTCTTTACTATTATAAGGTTTTTCAAAGTATTTGGACAAGTATTTCAACATTCTCATGTTTAATGGATGGATAACTATATACACACACTCGGCACACAAATAGAAAGGCTGGAAGCAACTATCTCTTCCAGCCTTGTTTACCAACTCATAACTCATCAGCTAACGTTGAACATCGGACTTCCACTTAAGAAAACTCAAAAATACCATAACAAAGCCACTACTAAAGCCGTGGTTACAGCGATTAAGATTAACGAAAATACAAAAGCGACTCTGATTACCTTAGTTTCTTCCCCCATCTTATCAATGGCTGCTGCGGCATTTTGCAGTTTCGCAGGGGATATGACACTGGCTAAGCCACCGCCAAAAGCCAATCCTGCAGTGACTATCAGCATTCCTTGTAATCCCATGTGGAGCAGACTTGCCGTCTTCATAGTATACATAGAGAACATAGCAATAGTCGAGGCTTCGCTGCCCGTGATGAAGCCTCCCAGTAGACCAATGAAAGCAACGACCGATCCATAGGCGTTACTAAAGATCTGAGACGAAAAGTTCGCCAAGACCTGTACCATGCTAGCAACAACAAACTTATTAGCCGCCATGTCATAGCCGGAAAAATTCATAATCTCTCCGATACTAAAGAAAATCGCTACTGCAAATACTGGTCTAGGTGCCCTCCTTAACCAAACTTTAAAAGATTCTTTCAACTCAGAAGCGGTTGGTTTAATAAAGACCATCGAAAGAAACGTACTTACAAAGATCCAAGTATACGCATTCCATAGGGCTCTTGTTAAAATAGGTTTACCATCAGCCGACAAGCCGTTGATTGGAAGGGTAACCTTTCGGTAGAGAAAATTAAACATATCCGTTGGCAAGTTGAGCGCAAGAATCAAAATAACGAGTAATCCCCACGGAGTTAACGCTTTCCAGAGCGGATATTTCTTTTCATACTCCACTTCCTCGTTTGATAGCTTACTTTTGTCGATAACCTTTTTCCCCGTAGCCTTTAAATATAAGACCATAGTTATGATAACAGCCGCACCACACATGATGCCAGTTAAAACGACAAGTCTGTCTACTTTATTCGTAAAATAGGAGACCAATGTTATGACCGCGCCAGTAATGAGGCAAGGCAGCCAGCCGTTCTTAATCCCTTGCCACTGCCCGACAATCCACAGCATGCAAAAACCTATTAAGGTAGAAACAACTGGCAGAAACATGAAAAACACACTACCCGCTTGAGATAAGCTTATTTCATGCCCTTTGCCCAAAAAGGCATTAGCCATATCAACAAAAACTACGACAGGTGCCCCTAACAAAGCGTAGGTACAAAGAGCGTCATACCCAATGCACGGAAGGGCAATAGAAACGTAAGTAGAGTAACCCAAAGCCAACATTATCGGCGGTAATAAAGAGACAGGCGTTGCTCCAACAGATACCATCAGCGTACCGAAGCCGATATTAATCAGCATAATTTGCACTGCTCTGTTATCACTGGCAATTGTTTTTATGAAAATAATGACTCGCTTAAGGGCCCCTGTCTTTTCCATAAATGCCATTTGGAGCAGAGAACTAGCAACGACTAAGGAAACAGCAAATGACTTTACCCAACCCGCTATCGTTGAGCGAAAAAGAACTTCAAAACTCGTGTGAAAAAACAAAAAGGCAATGACCGAAACAACAATCCATCCTACGACCCCACTTATATCTGCAGCCTTTTTCCAGAACACAAGCATCCATATTATTACAGCAATTGGGGCTAACGTTAATAGAAGTGAACTAATCGTCATCCGCACTACCACCCTACATTAAAATTTATAGTCCTACAATAGTCAAGAGAAATAAGGTTTAGCAATTTAAGAATTTAAGATAAGAAAAACAAAAAATAGCTACCTTCAATAAGGACAGCTATTTATATACAAGCACAAAAATACTTCATAATCTACCATCCTCCCATTCTTCAATTCTTCCACTACAGATAACACATGAGCATAGGTCCCGTTCTCTTATACAGGAAGCTACCGTCCTACCCTACTACCAAACTGTGAAAATACTCACAGTTATACTACACAACTATTTTAACTAACTTTCCCACAATTGTCTATAAAAAGTTCCTAAAAATGTTCCTAAAAATTTGAACCATCACATGTTATTCCAAATAGAAAGATGCCATGCGGTTTGGGACATGGCATCTTAACATAACATTTTGATTCATTTTTAGAAGAAAAGGCGACGATTAGCAAATCCTTGGAACCCTTGATTAGCCTGGAAACCCCGGTCAACAACAACGTTTCTTGTGGTGGTTTGATAAAAATGCTGAGGAACATCAATAATATTTTGACGATTGATATTCACGATAGGATGAATCACCGGAATCATCCGAGTAGTATAATAATCACGTACGCAACATTGCGGGGGACAACAGATCGGTTTACCTACACAACCATACATCAAAAATTCACCTCCATATCTATATCGTAGTATATGAATATAATTCCATTTTTGGCACTGTCAACCATGTACATGATTGCAACTATGTAGAAAATAGTAAAATAGAACCAGGCTTTAAACTTATCGGCTTGGTTCTATCATGTACTAATTGTATTTACTTATATCATCGGTTTCCTCAAAGGTCCTTAATCCACGAAAAACCTCATACGGGAAAATTACTCACAAACTGATACACATCTCTGACTTTTTGGGCCGGCTGGTTACTCCCCAGGATTCCAGCGCTGCTGCCAAAGATATATCCCCCACCTTTAGAAGCGACAGTTAATAACTCCGAGGCCTTTTCCGCACTGTTTTCCTCTTCAAACCAACCTAGATCATAGCCACCCATTAAACAGACTCGATTTTCAGTGGCCTTTCTTACGTCTGCGATCTTGGTAAGCGAAGGAAAATCAAGGGAATGCAACCCATCCACACCGGAATTAATTATATCCTCCAATACCACCGTTAAGTCACCATCCGCATGAAAGAAAATAGGTGATTTTTGTCTTCGTAATTCTCCAACCTGCTCTGTAAGGCTGGGAAAAAAGTTCTTACGAAGAGCCATTGGTGAAATAAAGGTGCCACTACTATAGGCTATATCATCTGCGACGATTATTCCATTCGCTCCCAAAGCCAATGCATTTAGCCCTCGTTCAACATTAATAGCTACTGCTTCTTTGACAAGTTTTGGTATGGCAGGATCACTTTTAGCGATCGCTAACAGGTAATCGGTGAACGAGGGGAAAAGCTTGGCAGTTCCTTGAAATGGACCATCGATCAAAGCAAAAATAAAGAAATCTGTCTCTTTTCGCCAGGGCTTAAACTCATCCCAAACTTTTGCGTTATTTTGTTCAATGGAGGTGGGGGAAAACGCCAATGCATCAAGCCCACAAAGTTCACACGCCTCCACCCTGTCTTTGAACGTCACTTGTTCTTTAAGATCTAATAAATTAGTCACAAATCCATCATCAAGATGGAACTCCCCTTTGGGTATTCGAT
The DNA here is from genome assembly GCA_030706025.1 of Bacillota bacterium. Classification (GTDB taxonomy): domain Bacteria; phylum Bacillota; class Desulfitobacteriia; order Desulfitobacteriales; family Desulfitobacteriaceae; genus Desulfosporosinus. Next base: position 6,615 of record JAUZPJ010000109.1, read on the forward strand.
CAACTCGTTCAAAATGCGTTGCCGCTAATATTCTTTCGATTTTTGTCATGTGTACACCCCTTGCTTACCAAGTTCTCTTCATAAAAAATTGCCCAACGAGCCGATCAAATTATCCTACTCGTCCTGTTAATCCACGAGGAAGCTCTTAACCGTCTCAAAACCAATTCTTTCAACCGTTTTAGCGAATCGTTCCCCTTGAAGACCATTCTCTCGGTAATAGGTTATTGCCTTTTCGATAATATCCAGTGCTTGGCTAACTGAATACAGGCCCGGTAATTCCCGTCCCAAAGTGTGATCTTTGCCAAACATTCCTCCGATCATAATAGCAACTTGGTTAGGTTTTCTGCCCTGTAACCCTATACATCCGAGTTGGGGCTTAGTACAACCGTTGGTGCACCCACTAATTGCGATTCTGAATTTATTCGGCAGTAACAATTTGTACTGTCCTCTATAAAAGCGTTCATCGATTTCCTTGGCAACATCCTCAGTGTTAATAAAACCGTATTTACAAACAGATCCCTTACAGACAAGTGCGGGTCTGACCCGTATTCCAGTGCCACCAATAAACAGGCCTACTTCCTTTAGCTCACTGGCTACTTTATCTAGATCTTGATGCTTTATCCAAGGAATTTCAACATTAGCCCTTTGAGTTAAGTTAAAAACGCCTTTGCCATAGTTCTCACATACCTCTGTAATCTTACGTGCTTCCACTGCATTCATTTTACCTGCTGGTATCAAAACCCTACATGCAAAGTGAACGCCGTCGTCGGAGGGTATAAACCCTTGCCCAAGTAATGATTTCTTCTGATCATTGGTTAATTCCATCAAAAAACCTCCTAAAACTCATCTTTAAACGTCTTCTCCCTGCTATGATCTCCATTTCTATGACTACAGCAGGTTTCCAGTGATGTTTAAACCGTGCCCCTGTATAAGTTTTTCTAGGGTTTCGTAACTTTGAGCCCCGCTAGCCGAGCGGCCATCGATGATAAAACAAGGAATCAAATGGATCCCTAATCGCTTAGCCTCTTCCTCATCGGCTAAAACAGCTTCTCTGTATTTTCTTGTAACAAGCGAGTTTAGAAATTCTTCGCGATCCAGACCGATCTGTACAGCGATTTCCGTAAGAACTTGAAGATCATTAATGTTTTTTTCTTCCTGAAATTGAGCAGCAAACAACGCATCGTGATAGGCGTTTTCCTGCCCATGTTCTTCAGCATATTTCGAACCCTCTAACGCCAAGGATGAATGTTTACTTTTATTATTAAAGGTCATTTGCAGCCCATATTTTTGGCCCAAAGCTTCAATACTCGCTTTTGCCCGAGCGATAAATCCTGGTGACTTTTCGGGGATTTCTACATCCTCTGGCCTTAGCTCAAAGGCCTTCCACTCTACGGTTAACTGATAGTCCTTGGCCAACTGGTCAAGTGGGACTTTCCCAATCATACAATAGGGTCATAAAAAATCCGAAAATACCGTAATCTTTTTTGCCACGAATTAATCCTCCCACTTAAAAGAGTCATCCTATACATTGTATAGCCGGAACCTAACATATCAAAATAAATCAGGAGTTTTCGAATTACAGCTCTGTATAGAAAGGTAGCTTTTCCCTCGTTATCGAG
>JAUZPJ010000011.1 GCA_030706025.1 Bacillota bacterium
GTAACTTCATGCCTAGTGTGACTTATCACACATCTCCGTGTGAAATTCCGCACGCCGAATAGTTAAGCACGATGATATTCAGTTTTAACGATTCGTCCCGAAACTATACAAAACTAGGAATCGCACATATTTCTTACAAGCCATAGTCCATTCATGAACCGTTTATGAAATAAAAAGACACGGTTTATTTGATGAAAATAACCGTGCCTTAAATAGTTAATGATAGAAATAAACAATAAACCCAATTATCAAATAGATTATTCCTAGATAGACCCTTAACGTAAAATGGTTTTCCTTCTTTTGTTTTTGACTCGCAAGAAAATCAATATTTTGCCCAAAGGAACCTTCCATTATGATTCCTCCTCATGATGAAAGATCGTTGATCTGCTTAAATCCTTTAATATGCCATCCATTTTCCGTTTGAATCAAATTAATTGAAAACGTCACAAACTGTACGTTTTGAATTGATGATGTCCAATAAACGCGTACAATTGAAGATTGTGACGGTCCTATGTCGGAGTTCATAAATTGCACTTTTTGTAAGGACAACATTGGATCTTTATTCAGTCTGGTCTCCCACATTATGAATTCCTTTTCATCCAAGGATCCTTTAGGCAAAATTAATAATTCCCTGGCAAGATCGGTTTGACGCTGGTCCATGAGTTTCCAGAATTGTTGAATTGTCTCATGTGGAGAATTCCCATAATGAGGATCTGCTAGCGCTGATATTACTGTTTGAGGTGTTTTAAGAGTGAGTATTGTAATTAGACAGAAAAGTGATAAACCTAGTAGCCATACATAACGACTGTGACGCATAAAAATTCCCTCCTTGCTTGTCTTGTTACTATCATTTTAGGAGGGAACTTTGCTTTTCATTCCACTTTTAACCAAAAACTTTTCTCAAAACATTAAGTACAAACTCCGGTAACCGTACGTAATATATTCGCATGTATGATCTTCCTCCTTTACTTCGGTTTGTTCTACCTTTAGTGGTAATGTATGCGGCGAAAACCACGATTGCCCTTTAAATAACCTGGTAATTTCTTACAGCCTCTTCAAGCTGCCCAACAAGCAACCTTTCTTCCTCTGTGTTAGCCGTAAAGTAAAGACGTCCAATAATACCCGTAATTACTTTGAGAACATCTTCCAATACTAACGATTCCTTCATGGCTAACTGGGCACTGGTCTCGATCAGTGCGATCCCAAATTGATGTCCTACCCCATCTTTGATCATCCGTGTGCAACTTTTACCTAACAAACGCATAACTAAAGAGGCTTCCTGAACATCCAATTGACGGACTGCATCAATCGTTGTTGTTAACCCTTGAACCATACGTAATCCAACACTATTCCAACTTACTTGCTGGTTATCCATTCTATACTTCCCCCTTCGAGATCTATTCCGTGCCATACTATATGCTTCTCAGATGAGAAGGGTGAAAAAACGAGCAGGGAAGGTTTATTTCCTTCCCTGCTCGTTATGTGTAGTTCGTTAATTTACTTACCCAACTTTGGTACCTTAAACGTAGATACCATTAAAAAAGCTAAAATCACCATACTTATGGGATAAATATACCAAGGTACCATAGTTCGCAAAAACATTAATAAAGCCATCAAACCGCCCGCAAAGGTTATCGGAACCCCAACGAAATAGGTTGTGATATTTAGCATGTTAAAACGCGCTAGGCGGATTGCACCACATAACGCAAAAACCACTGCGATACCTAAACCAATATACTTTACAAACTCAGTTTGATGAGGCTGTAAAATTGCCTGATAAGTTAGGATTGCGGGTGCTACCCCAAAAGAGACTAAATCACTCAAAGAATCAAGTTCCTTGCCAAAATCAGAACTTACGGAAAGTCTACGTGCTACCTTACCGTCTAAACTATCCATAAGGACGGAAAGTAGAATCATCGCAGCAGCTAATGTGAAATTGCCCTCTATGACCCAGATTAAGGCCAAAAAACCAAAAAGTAAATTAGCTAAAGTAAAAATGCTCGGGACCATGCGAGCAGGAATCGGATTCCCCCTCATTCAACACTCACTCTCCCTATAATATTACTCCACGCACCTTGTCGCCGAAACCCACAGGTATTTAGATCCGTTGAAAAAACAACCTCGCCTGCCATTGGGCTGTTAGCGGGAGAAATTAGCGAAAATCCTTCGAATAGACTATTAGTATGGGACCTTGTCTCACCCAAAAATTAACCCCCTCCTCTTGATTTTCTTTAGTTTACCATTTCTTTGATAATTATTAAAGCTCCTGGTTCACCTCTCTCATATTCCATTCCTGAATTTTGCCAAGCACAAATGCATTTTCTCCGCGTATATGTGTCTGTATAGGTAACGAGCCCAAAAAATAACGCCCGTAATATTTATCGATTACTCGATCATCAAGCAAGACGACTATTCCCCGATCTTTTTTTGAACGAATTAAACGTCCGAATCCTTGTTTAAAACGGATAACGGCCTCCGGAAGCAAGAGTTCCCGAAAGGGATCACGTCCTTGAAAACTCATATATTCCGATCGCGCCTCAATCAATGGTAAACTGGGTGGCCAAAAAGGAAGTTTAACCAAAATGATACAAGATAATGCATCACCTTGAATATCAATCCCTTCCCAAAAACTATTGGCTCCTAGAAGGACACTCCTTTGGTTTCGCTTGAACGCCTCAATTATTGTACTTCTTTCTCCGTTTACTCCTTGAGCTAGAGTATCTATCCCGATTCTAGCCAATCTTTGATGCAATAAGTCGTATGTTTCATTCAGTAATTTATGGGCAGTAAAAAGTACTAACGTCCGCCCATTCATCCTCTCGGCTACTTCTGAGATAAACTTTGAAAGGTCCACAGCTTTCTCGTAGTCTGAACTTTGATGATTTATGCCTTTCCTAACTACGAAAAACTTCATTTGTTGATCATAGTCAAAGGGTGAATCTACCTGTGACGTTGTGGTAGATAAGGGTAATCCAATGTCCTTCAAAAAATAACGAAAAGAATTGGATATGCTTAACGTAGCGGACGTTAAAATGACAGTATCAAGACGAGCAAATATCTTTTCCTTAAGAATATCACTCACTTCTATTGGGGTAGTCTTTAGATAAAGTCTCGTGTTAAGTTCGATCCAAGTCACTTGCAGCGGATTATTGATGTTTAGGACCATGTTCAATGTATCTGTTAGTTCCTGTAACTCTCTTTGGTGACTGGATAATTCGTATCTTAACTCTTCGATCTCATCGGCGTCTTCTTCATTAAGAGTACGAATCAAACCTTCAAGAACGGAGCGTAAGGCTATAGTCCGACCTAATAAGTTTTCAATTTGAACCTTTAACCCTTCCCACCACTTTTGGGTAGCATCACTGGCAACAAGTCGAAACGTACGTCTTGTACCTAAAATTGTTAACAAAAGCTGAAATAGTTCCTTAGATTGTTCAACCACCATCGTACACAGCTCAGGAATATCGTTTATTTTTTCCTCAAATTTATCCCAAGATACTGAAGGGATGATATGACTTAGAGACAGCAATCTTTGTTTAATTGTCGTGTAAAAACATGGACCTACTTTCCTAAAAAGACTATCAATTCTTCGGGTAAGATTGTCCTGACTCAACTCTGAACCAAGATGTTGTAATGCCGTTTGATACATCTGATGGGCTTCATCGACTACCAAGTTATGGTGTTCAGGCAAGACGTTGTAGTCCGTTTTAAGATCGGAAAAGAGAAGCGAATGATTAACGATTAACAGATCTGATTCCTCAGCCTTTTTACGAGCTCTTAGTAAAAAACAAACGCCCGCCTTTGAACACCTCCCTGGAATACACATTTCATTGTCGGCACTGATACTAGGCCAATTCTGCAAGAGCCCTGGAACTTTCGAAAGTTCTTGTAGGTCTCCTGTATGTGTTTCTCTTAACCAAACAAGGATGCTCAAAAATGCTAGCCTACAATCTAGTCTTGAAATTTCAGTCGGATTTGCCAAACATCCCTGCCATTTTTTAAGACAACAGTAGTTACCTTTTCCTTTTAAAATAGCCACACGGAACGGAAAAGGCAATACTTTCTTTAAAATCGGAATATCTTTATTTTGAAGCTGTTCTTGGAGGGGAATAGTATGAGTCGCAATCACAACTTTTCGTCCCGTTATCTTTGCCGACCATAAGCTCGGAATCAAATACGCAAGCGACTTTCCCGTCCCTGTTCCAGCTTCAACCACAACATGTCGAGAAGAACGAAACCCTTCCGCAATAACTTTAGCCATTTTTACCTGACCAGGTCTACTCTCAAAGTCTGGTAAATTTCTTTCTAGAATTCCTTCGGGTGAAAAACAATCAACAACCCAGTCAATAGAGTCAGGTATGCTGACAGCTGGAGATTTTACACATTCAAATAACCCTTCAGTACCGGTGGCAAGCGCTAAATCTGTTCGAATTTGGCGGTCAGGAAAACTTCGTGTTATCTCTCTACGCAGTTCGTCGATAAAACCCCTGCCAGCCCACCCTTCAAGAAAGATCATAGCATGATCAAAAAAGCTAAGATCAAATTTCAAACCCTTCTTCCAACAAGCCTCGAAAAGCTTCCAAGTTAACCATGTATTTAATTCAGATCTGTTTTGGTAGGATTCACCTTTTAAAGGTAGGGAAAGCTTTTCGGCTAAGTAGGACAGTTGGTAATGATGTGCAGTAGGAAAAAAGATTTGTGCTAATTCAAGTGTATCCCAAAAAGGCGGTTGAATGTGCACTCTCAGTGCCTTTTCTATCATGCCGAGGCGAGATGATATCCGATGCGCAATAAGAATTGCGTCCTCGAAGAAATCCAGTATCGCCTGACGATGATCTTCAAACACTAAAAAGTGACACGTTGCTTGAATCTGTCCATTGCGGATTCGAAAAGCTGCAAATTCCAGTATTTCACCTTGTGTACCCTCTTCTACATCAAAAACTACAAAGTCCTTATCCACAATGTTGACTCCTCTCTGCAGCAATTGTACACCATATTAACGAATAGAATCAACGAAAAGCAGGATTTCTGAGTTTTTTAGCGAATAGCTAGTACAGGTTTCAACTCGACAAACTCGGTTAGGAAGAAGGATATCCGATTGTTTAAACGGAAGATATCAATACTCAGCCTATGTCTAGTAGTTTTTCTATCCAGTCTATTCCTCAGCGGTTGCTCGGGAAAGCCTTTTTTAACACAAGACGGTTCGTATGTCATTTTGTCTGTTTCACCTTCGGGGATGACTCAATCTGAACTTATCAAATTACCTTGGAATACGAATATGGCTATCATGCAGAAGTTACTAATCGAGTCTTCTTTTGTCTTAAGTGACTTGCATACACCCACTACCGAAGAAACCTCTAGTATGGGCCAACTTAACTCAACAAGTCTTCAAGCTAACTTTCCTGAACCAAAACGCATGACCTTTATTGTCGATCACCACAATCTAACCCTTGATGTTCAATCACTTCAAATTGAAGTCGAAGGACCAAACATTGGGCTCGTTACTATTAATCAGACCATCGTCTTACAGGGTATAAAAAACCCCAACCTTCAGCCGGCTTTTGAAGCATTATCCAACATGTTACATGATTCAAAAGTTTAAATTATAGTTGCCTAGAGCAACTTTTCTTTTTGGGTAATTACCAGGAAAAGACCTAATAAATATCCAAAAATCAGACACGCTATGATATAAAAGGTTTACTTAAATATAAACCGTCATATTTTAAAGGAGAAATACAATGATTTTTTTACTTGACAATCATGATTCTTTCACCTACAACCTTTACCAATACTTTGGCGAACTTGGCGAAGACGTCATTGTCAAACGACAAGATGCTTGTACAAGGACATTTCGATGAGTCAATGTGAAACATTATTATCCCATGACCGCTTAGCTTTATTCGGGTTTGGCCTTTTTGAAACGCTCCTCGTTACAAAAGATGGGCCTTTATTTGTTGACCTTCATTGGCAGCGCATGAAAAAGGGAGCTGATTTACTTGGCCTTAAGCTACCCGATATTCGTGAATTGTTAAAACAAATACAAGCATATGAACAAAGCCCTGACATATACCCCACTGCACTGCGAATCACTCTAAGTGGCGGTGCACCTATAGTGAATCTTCCTTCTCAGCTCATAATCCACAAACGCTTAATCCCCTATACCCCAGAACAATTTTTCTCAGGGATACGACTACACCTCTTACACTATCCACGCAACGAACAGTCACCTTTAGTCTCCATTAAATCAACGAATTATCTAGAAAATATTTTAGCCAAAGAAGAGGCTATAAACCATGAAGCAGATGAGGGCCTGTGGCTCAACACCCAAGGATACATTTGCGAAGGCACAATGAGCAACATTTTTTTTGTTAAAGGTGAAAGACTGTTTACACCGTGTCTTACAAGTGGTTGTTTACCCGGAACACGTCGTCAAATTCTGCTGGACTTAGCTCACTCATTACAAATTCCAACACACCAAGGTTTATACACCCTATCAGACTTGATACAGGCTGATGAAGTTTTTATGACAAATTCCCTCATGGGCGCAATGCCGATACGTAAACTTGGTGATTATTCTTTTGAGATCTCGCCATCGGGCTCGAAAAAATCTCTTATGCGTCAACTTGAATTGGCCTATAAAAATTTGATTACGAACACTTCTTCACCTTTTTATAGTTTGGTTATTTAAACATAAAGGAGGTGCCAAGAGTTTAAGCCTCTGACACCTCTTTTTCCCATATACCCTTATCTTAGTATTTTTCCTCAAGAACCTGAAACATCTGTGGCGTTGCTGACTTAAACGCCTTGTTTTCACCAACAGTGTCTGCCCAGCTTTCATACGCGGAACGATTTTCCCATTTTGAAAAAAGCATAATGTCCGCTGTGTTTTCTTGTTTATTGACTGAAGCGAATTTAAAACCTTCGATGTCCTCAGCAGAATGTATCCCCGAGCGAACTTCTCCTAAAATCCGATCTGCATCTGGACCATTAAACGTATGAATAACTGTCAGCATAATATTTATACCCTCCATGCATCATAATTAATTTTCGCCGATAGTTTACCCAAACTATGTTTTAACATACATATTATGGTGTAAACTTTCGTAGCCGAATGGCATACTAATAGGATTGTAGGGGATCTAGGCGGAAAAAAATATTTACGATTAAACATTTCATGCTATACTAAGAGAACGTCTCGACATGTTTTAAAGGGGGATTATTAATGAAGCTTGCTTACTTACAAACAGATTTCCCTAACGGGCGTACGCACATATTAATACATGATTACGAATTCTCGAACCAGGAACTAGTCCATTTTCTTTTGGTTTTAAGCAATAAGGGTACTCTGTGGGTTGATGTCTTTTGGCCCTATGATGAAGAATCTAATCGTTATACACATAGAATCTCGGAACAACAATTTTGGCAGACCTTTCGTGAATGGAGACTACAAGGTATCCTTTTAGGTGACAATGGGAAAGTTGCAGAAATGCTTGCAAGAAATCACTTAGGAAGGAAAAGCAGAGCCAAAAAGAATAAATCGAACCTTGCCAATACTAAATAAAATAAAAGCGGTGAATGCCGCTTTTATTTAGTGTCACACTTATTTCCAATATAGTAATATATGTTATAAATTACTATAAAGACCTTCTCTCAAATCCTGCAGTTGTTTAAGATGATAGCGCTCATCTGCGAATATAGGTTCCAAGACCTCTCGTTCAGCGCTACATAAATACTTTTCGGAATACTGTACCGCTCGCGCCAGTCCTTTATCCTCTCCATCATAAAGACGCTCAAGGATTTCTGTAGGTACCGATTCCCCAATGTTTTTCAATCGGGTTTTCCAATCGGACATAACACCCACTAATCCCGCTCCTTCTTCCGCCTTTCCGCCATTGGTTTGAATGTAATAGGAGATCCTTGTTGCATGATCTTTATGATCTGTAAGGATTGCAGTGAGATGGTTACGTATTGGGCCGTCTGTCAATTCATCAATATAAGCTTGATATTGTGAGATCGCAATATGTTCACCTTGAAGAATCTTATTAAGCACTTCAAATGAAGTATCCATATTAGCCTCCTGTTCCATAATTTCTTCTAATATAGTTTGCGAAGCATTCTATGAATTATGTACTGGTGAGGCGTCGTTCTTATTATAAATTTCGAATTTTGGACTTAGCTTTGTCGAGCCTGTAAATAAGGGCCAGGATCTCTGCAACTGCACGATAGAGCTGCGGGGGTATTTCTTTCGTTAACTCCACTTGCATCAATGCTTCTACGAGCATCTCATTTTTTTGAATTGGAATACCCTCTGCCTCGGCGGATTCAATAATTTTTCGAGCCACTTCCCCTACCCCTTTGGCTACAATCCTAGGAGCTCCAATCTGATCATATACTAAAGCGGCAGCCTTTTCTTTCATATTTTTCTCTTCTCTCAACTCTGAATATCAACTCCACTTCGTCTAGAACCTTTGAGGAAACTCAGAAATTCTACGTTTTCATCTAAATCTCCCATTTCAACTTTTTCTAAATTAAAACCGAGCTTGGCGAATTCAACTTTCGCATAAGGAATAACTTCCTTTAAAAGTCCCGGAAGGTATTGGGTTTCTCGTGTGAGAATTCGAACAGTAAGTGATTCTTGACTAAAATACGCATCTACCCCAACATCCCCCAGTTGTTGAGTTTCCATCTGAATCGCTACACGACAATTCTTTTCATCCATTTTTGATCCTTTTCGAGCACTTTCGATTGCTATTTGAGTAGGTACAAGTTGTCCACGATTTAATAAGGGAATGTGTAGTAGTACAAAGGCATTATCTAGCGAACCAGTTTTATACCAAAGTTGTTGTGAGGTAATCTCCTTAAGCAAATGTGTCAAATTACCTTCAGAATCCTTACCTTCTTGGCTCTGTAAAGCTTGGAGTAGTTTATATTTAATAGTGTCCCTTAAGCTCTCTTTCTCAACTTCCTTGGCTGGAGTATTTAGCTTTTGCATTAGTAATATTCGTTGTTCATAATTGAGTCCAAGTTTTCGCAAAAATTCTATAAGTTCCGTCGCTCCGTTTTCTTCTGACAATTCCCCCCATTCAGGAATAGACTTCCGCAAGTTTACCATTAATTCGTCACTCATTATTCCTTGAACAGTCCCTAACATCGAGGTCATAATGGCTAGATTTCCATCCAGGAACGTTTTTACTAGGTTTGAGATCTCGTGATTAAACGGTACCCCTCTCTCAATTAAATGCGAACTTTGTTTAAGGACTGATCCTTGCTCTATCGCCGGTTCGCGAATTAACACTAAGTTTCCTGGACTGCTGTCTCCAACTTTAACCCAAAACTTTTCTCCAATTTGGGTTGAAGTTTCCAATAGGGCGGATACATTTTGTCCATTAATTCTGACTGTTCCTTCACCTTCAGGTGTAATGTGGATAATTTCCACGAATAAACGTTCACCATAACGCCATTGATTAGTATTGTCTCTATTTATTTCCCTTGATGGGAATATTCCCCCCACTTCCACTTTGTCAACCCTCCAACTGAAGTACGACTATTACCTAATCACAGGAAAGAGAGTCATGGTTGTTTGCCAGTTACTACCTTTCCTGTGATTAGTGATTCTTTCGCCCCTTTTTTTTCGTGTTCTCTAAAGAACTTTTAAGATTTCTGAGGGCTTTTCTAGTTTCTTTATCTAATTGATCTCCAATTTTAGAAGCATCTTGTTCATTTAAAATAGTCTTAGGAATTCCACCATATGGACGTTTTTGGGAATGATATTGGCCATCAATAGAAGTTTTAGTAGGTTTAATTTTAAGTAACTTGGACGTTTTAGATTTTGATTTTTGAGTGCCATTAGCCAATTTCTTTGGTTTTTCAGGCTTTGAACTAAGTGAAGTATCTAAAGCTGGTAACTCGGTCTGAAACTGATTTTTAATCCATTCCTCAACGCATGCAGGGTTTTTTGTTACTACAAAAACCTCTTGAATAGAGCCATTACTTTTAAGTAAAAGCTTACAGCCTGTTTGAGTATTATACTTATAAACAATTCCACGTTCAGAAGAATGGCTTACCTCGATAACGCCAGGAATAATATCGGTCACTTCCGAGAGAAGGCTTAAATTTTCGAGCCAAGGTAAAGCATTCTGAATAATACCATGCTCTCGTTTTACCTTATTCCTGCGATATTTCATGTTTACACCGACTTTCAGAAGTACAAATGTTCAGCTTTAATTTGACCCTGCTGAATGCTAACAAGGCCAAAAGAATACTGGGGTTCACGCCTTTTATCAGTTGGAGAACCTGGATTAAACATGAGAATTCCATTTCTCATTTCCATAAATGGGATATGACTATGTCCAAAGACAATTAACTCAACTTCCGAATTCTTAAATGCGTTATACGCCCGATCCTGCGTACTTCTCCCATTTCCTGAATCCCCATGAATTAGCCCGATCTTAACCTCTTCACATTCGAAAATATCACGTTCCGGCAATGAACTATCCCAGCTATCACAATTCCCTCTTACCGCTCGAACCGGTGCAATACAACCTAGCTCCTCTAGTAAGCCAATATGTGTTAAGTCACCAGCATGGAGAATTAGATTGACATTAGTCAAATGCTGCCATACAAAAGTAGGCAGAGATTTGCCTGCTCGTAAATGGGTATCTGAAAAAACCGCGATGAGCATAGAATTCACCTCTTGGTTTCTACTCTACCATACCACTAAGGGCGAATGGTTTTAAGAATATGATAATACGAATCTCGCTCAACTGCGTCAAATCCAACTTCATGAATCATATGAATCAATTGTTGTTCGCTTTGCATTTGTGGACTTGTCGCACCGGCTGTATGGTAAATCTTCTCTTCACGGACAACACCATCGAGATCGTTTGCACCAAAACTAAGAGCCATCTGGGCCACTTGAGGAGTCGAAGAAACCCAGTATGCTTTTATATACTGGAAATTGTCCAGTAATAAGCGTGCTACAGCGATCACTTTCAACGTACGTAGTGCACTAGCTTGGGTAACCTCTGAAAACTTGGTGTTTTTTGGATGAAAGGCGGTAGGAATCAAGGCATAGAAACCCTTAGTTTCATCTTGAAGAGTCCTTAATGCTAAGAGATGATCAATTAATTCGACATCCGTTTCGATTAAACCATAAAGAATGTTTGCATTCGTAGGAATTCCTAATTCATGGGCTGTACGATGAATTTCCAACCATCTTTCACCGGTCAATTTTCCAGGGCAAATAATTTCTCGAACTCTTTGACTAAAATTTTCTGCTCCTCCACCCGTGATAAAACTAACACCAGCCTTCTTAAATTTCGTTAGAATTTCCTTAATTGGCTCATTCTGAATCTGAGCGAAATAATCATATTCAGCTGCCGTAAATGCTTTTAGACTTACATGAGGAGCACGTTCTTTGATTTTGCGAATTATGTCTAAATAATACGAAAAAGGTAACTCAGGATGAATTCCCCCGACAATATGTATTTCAGTCACACCTTGATCTGCATATTGACCAGCTTTATTAACTACCTCTTCAACGGACATAGTATAGGATCCCTTTTCCCCAGGGTCTTTGGCAAATGCGCAAAGTCCGCATCGCACTTTACATACATTACTATAGTTAATATGGGCATTATTATTAAAAAATACCTGGTCCCCAGTCATTACATGACGCCGTTCATTTGCAAGATAACCTAGACCGAGTATATTCGTGGTTTGTAGAAGTTTCAGGCCATCATCCCGATTTAAACGTTGTTCCATCATAATTTTATCGTAAACATCTTCTAACCCACTGATTATTGGCTTAAACTTCACTACCAGTACCCTCTTTCCCAAAATATTTAGTTCGTAGTATTATAACATAATTCTTGAAAATCTAGAAAAGCTAATAGACAGTGAAAAGACTGTAAGATAATTTCCTACAGTCCGAATTGATTAATGAAAATATTTCATACCTTGACGTTGTCTTTTAATTGCTTTTCGAACTTCATTAGCCACGCGCCATGTCTCCGGTAAGTGAGGGGTCATTAACTCCATTTTACCAGACCGTTTATCAATTAGAATATCCACGGTCGGTTTTCGACCTTCTACTTTTTCACCTGGGTGAAGAATATCAATCCCTATTTTATGTTCATCATATTGTGGAGGAATCAAATAATTTAAGACTTCTTCAGTCGCGTCCATTAATTCAACAACTTGTTCTTCAGGATACCCTTCCCCCAAAAGAATATCTCTAACTTGCGGTAAAGGATGTTCCAGTGTGAGTAGCATCTGGGCCCGTTGGATCAAATTATAGTCGATGTCCAAATCGCCACCTCCACATATCTTATTTTTCAACTAATTTCATTTTTCCCTTAACCTCTTGATAGAATACTGATAGTTCTTTACGTATATGGGTATTTTTGTTACATAAAATAGATTACCTAAGGAGGATCACATGTCAAATTTATTAGCAATACCTTACTTAGTTGCGGCAATATCCGGAATTGCGATGGCTGTACAAGGCACTATAAATTCATCCTTAAGTCAAAAAACGTCGCTCCTTTTCGCAACCCTTGTAGTCCATATTATCGGAACGATAGTCGCTGTAGTTGCCACCCTTGTGTGGCGTGTTCCCATATTAAAACAATACTGGGGTTCCATTCCGTGGTATCTCTATCTAGGCGGTGTGCTCAGTGTGCTCATTGTAGGACTCGTTGCCATCAGCATCCCAAAGGTTGGTGTCTGCAACGCAACCACAGCAATTATTATCGGTCAAGTGAGTATGGCGGTACTAATTGATCACTTTGGATGGTTTGGCATGAGTCGACTCCACTGGAATCCCTGGCAACTCGTTGGTATCGGTTTATTTGCAGCTGGGGCAAAACTTCTTTTTCGCTAATGTTTACTTTTTGCGCGGTCTCCAATTAATGACATATTAGTAATGATGTCGTATATTTCATCGCTAACAACGTATTTACGAATTTGACCGTTTGCTGCCAATATAACCGTGCTCTTTCCCACAGCGCCCTGATCACTCTCAATAATTCGAAGCAAAAATGCATAGGCCTCACTACTAACTGCCAACTGCTTAAATTCTCCATCTGAGACAAAGATAATCCAAAAGCCCGAAGAAACTTCGTTGTTTCCATTATTATAAAGCGCATTTGATACACTCGAGAAATCTTGTCCCAACAACGACTGTGGATTTGTAACATCCGTATCCAAACTTGTGGAATTATCCAGGGAGTAATTGTCATTTACTGTACTGGTTTGAGAAACCGGTTCAGCTAGACGCGAATAGATGTCTTTAAAAAAATTGGGGAATAATACATAACCTACTACCCCAATAATGAGAATCCAAAGTGCTAAGGCTTGTAGATCCTGCCAAAGTTCACCACGTGGCGGCCGTCTCCAGGTATTAGGCATACCTTTTCCCTCCAAAAAATTCTATGTTTCCAATACAAAAGCCAACTCTAAACCATATATACGTTTGTTTTTACTGAGATATGAATATGAAACTTGCAACTCGCAATCCCACCCTCTAAAATAAGAACTGAGGTGGGGAAAATGGATCTGCTTCGACAAAAATTGACCTTATTGCCCGAGAAGCCGGGCGTTTATCTGATGAAAGATAACCAAGGACAAATTATCTATGTCGGTAAAGCTAAAATACTAAAGAATCGAGTAAAGTCATATTTCACAGGATCACATGTAGGAAAAACTGAACGTCTTGTGAGTCAAATTGTCGATTTTGAATACATCGTAACTGATTCAGAAGTAGGGGCTCTTGTTTTAGAATGCAATCTTATAAAGAAGCACAACCCTAAGTACAACATTCTCTTGCGCGATGATAAAACTTATCCGTATTTAATGATTACTGAAGAGAATCATCCACGGATTCTTATTACTCGACAACTCAAAAAAGGAAGTGGTAAATACTTCGGGCCTTATCCCAATGCTACCGCTGCCAAAGAGGCTGCCCGTTTACTTAATCGCCTTTTTCCATTTCGAAAATGCCGCCAGATTCCTACACGACCTTGCCTTTATTATCATTTAGAACAATGCCTCGGTCCTTGTGTCACTGAAATCCCCCTAAATATATACGAAGAAATGCGCAAAGAGGTATCAGCATTTTTAAAGGGGGACCAAAGCGGGATACTTGCACTTTTAGAAGAGAAAATGAAAGCTGCGTCTAATGCACTCCTATTCGAACGTGCTAAAGAATACAGAGACCTTATAGAGGACTTAAAGCTCCTTAGTGAAAAACAAAACATCACGCTCAATGATTTTATTGATCGCGATGTTTTAGGTTACGCAATTACTACAGATCAGATGTGCATTCAAATTTTCTATTTACGACAAGGCAAATTATTGGCCCGTGATAGTTTTATATTTCCTTATTATGAAGAACCAGAAGATGCTCTCATCTCTTTTATTGGTCAATTCTATATCGAACATACATGGCCACAGGAGATCTTGATTCCCCCTATCGAATCTCCTATCTTATCCAGTTTATTCCCAATCACAGTTCCTCAAAAAGGAAAGAGACATGAACTACTTCAAATGGCGATGTCTAATGCCCAAACCACACTTCATGATCAAATTTCACTAGAAATCCGACAACAATCTGAAACTCAGATTGCTTTATCTACACTTGGAGAACTTTTAAATATCGCAGTTCCCAGCCATATCGAAGCTTTTGATATTTCCAATACTGCCGGGACTCACAGCGTTGCCGGCATGGTTCAATTCATTGAGGGTAAGCCCCAGCGCAAAGGCTACCGAAAATATAAAATCCAACCTATGGAAACTAGCGATGATACTGCTGCTATGCGTCAGGTCATCTTACGAAGGTATGCCAGAATGATTGCGGAGAACAATCCTCTTCCAAGCCTGATTTTAGTCGATGGAGGTAAAGGTCAAATTAATGCAGCACTCAGTGCACTACAGGAGTTAAACATAACAATCCCGGTTGCCGGAATGGTAAAAAACGAACGGCATCAAACACACGGACTCCTTGATCAATCCGGAAATCAAGTTACCATACCGAAGAATCACCCTACCTTTCATTTACTTGGTAGGATTCAAAATGAAGTTCATCGCTTTGCTATAACATTTCATCGTCAACAGCGGGCAAAAAGTATGACACTTTCCGTTCTTGATAATATTCCTGGCATCGGCCCGAAACGAAAACAAAATCTTTTACATCATTTTTCATCGCTAGAAGAGATTAAAACGGCTAGTATCGAGGAGCTTCAAGCTGCTGGCCTGCCCTTAAGTCTGGCGTCCGTGATTAATAAATACTTTAGTTAACCGTGCTGACACGCCTATTCTATCTAAATAAGGAGGCAGTTTACCTATGATCCTAAATTACAGGGTTGAATTATGTCGGAATTGCTATTTTAAGCGAACCCACCAATGCCAATTTTCAGATTCCTATATTCAAACTTCATCATTTACCAATACAAAGCCCAGTGGAGAGTGTTTAAAAAATAAACCGATTCCATGGTTACCCCGATTTATGAAATAAGCACCCCTAAACAAAAAGGTACAGCTGGAACTATTAAAGTCCCAACTGTACCTTTTGACCTAAGCAATATTAGTGTGCGCGCCTTGCACCAAGATAACGGCTTGCATAGTAACTCTCACTTAGACTTGTAACCTGAACGCCACTATTTGACGCATGAACAAAACGCCCGCCGCCGATGTAAATGCCAACATGGGAAGCTCCTGGGGCATACGTTGTAAAGAATACCAAATCTCCTGCTTGTAGTTGATCTCTTTTTACTGAAGTTCCTACATTAAATTGTGCACTTGCAGTACGCGGCAAGTAAGTACCTGATCCCTTAAATACGTATTGTGTATATCCGGAACAGTCAAAGCCACTGCGACTTGTTCCGCCAAAAACATAAGGTACACCAATAAGGCTTAGCGCATGATCCGCTATATCTGCACTGTTAGATCGAGAAATTTGTTGTTTAGTCACTGCTGCAACTTGAACGGATTTCGGAGCGGTTTGAGTGGGTTTCTTTGATTTATCAGATTCTTTTGATTGAGATGCAACCACAACGGTCGGATTAGGTTGGGTGGGTACTGATTGCTTTGACAAAGTATTCGTACCCATCGTAATAACAACCGAACTAGTGGCCCATTTTAATTGTTTATGCATAGCCTCGGTATACGTTACGGTAGGTACGTTCGATGAAACCACAAGCATAGGTTTCATCGAAGATTGAATTGTCTCGGCTTTATTTTGAGTCATAGCCAATGCTGGAAGGCTGCTGGCTAAAATTAGGCCAGCCAAAAAAGAACTCCCCAGCCACATCCTTTTAGATGAGGGAATCAACAAAAAATTATCCACCTTTCTTAGCTTACGAGGTTAGTTGCCGGATTCGGACAGAAGGTGTTTGCCCTACACGTGATAAGAACACGTGATTCACCCCAATATAATCCCCCGTTCCAAATAAATTTGGATTAAGCTTTTAAATGTAAATGTTCTATTTATATTCGTGATAAAATCGAAAATTCCTGCTTTCTTGGAGGAAATAATCGAAAAAGATCATCATAACATACTTTTCCCCATGTCGCCTTCCCTTATGTGTACACAAAAATAAGCGCCTCTCGAATGAGAGGCGTGTTTTCTTCAAGCGTTAGGAGGCAACGAGTCAATATTGAGGCTTAGGTCAAGTAGGTTTTCCCACTAAGTTCCCCCGGTTTCCCGCAAGGCGATTTCTCCTTTTCCCCAGCCTGAGATGTCACCATACTCAGAACTTGATCACCACTTAGTCCTCACTTCAATCCTCGCTGGTACACGTTCTAGAAGTTTCCTTAACACTCCATGACAATCTAGCCTCTTTTGCAGAAAAGCATTTCCGGCAATCTAGAAAGCATCGGCCAACGCTATCTCAGATCTATTAAGCCTTCCCAACTTTTCCACCTCAAGGCAGGCTACACTGCACTAAGTTCCTTCCTAATGCAGGTTCTACCCCAAGCCGTAGCCTCACAGAAGCCACGCACTTAGGCCTCCACGGAAAAGGGTCACGCCCACATGCCATTGCGGATCCCCCTCATCCTTAACCCCCAGCAGCAACCCTCGACTGGGCGTCGAAAGCCACCACCAGGAACTTCATCGGTATGCCCTTAGCGGATTATTAGGCCCGCCTTCGATAGCCAATTCGTGCACTAGAATAACGTTCCTTAGCTCAAAGAAAATCAATTACTTCATCTACATCCACTATTGTACCTGATTTTTGCTAATTAGTAAAAATCCACTTGCCTATCTATACGTTCGAATTTAAAAGCTTAAGTATTCCGATTCCCCTTACAGGCCTTTAAACCTATTAATTACGATGAATTGTAGGTATTTAGCCATTGTAATTACTTCGTTTAATTTGAAAGGCTGATAAGTGGAGCTGGAATGCGACCTCCACGGTTGATAAACATTTCTGATGAAAAAGGATGAATGGCCATAACGGGAGCTCCACCTAATAATCCTCCAAATTCTACCTGATCACCAGCCTTTTTTCCGATTGCGGGAATTAATCGTACAGCAGTTGTTTTTTTATTAATCATCCCTATAGCAGCCTCATCCGCAATAATAGCCGCAATAGTTTCTGCACTGACGTCACCCGGAAGCGCAATCATATCTAAACCGACTGAGCAAACGCAGGTCATGGCCTCCAACTTATCGAGGCTCAATGCCCCAACTTCAACAGCTTTTACCATTCCTGCATCCTCGGAGACAGGAATAAATGCACCGCTTAAACCTCCTACGTGAGATGAGGCCATTGCACCTCCCTTTTTAACAGCATCATTGAGCATCGCCAAGGCGGCAGTTGTTCCATGCGTCCCACATCGCTCAAGTCCCATATTCTCAAGTATTTCCGCCACACTATCCCCAATAGCAGGGGTTGGAGCCAACGACAGATCCACTATACCGAATGGGACATCTAAGACTTTCGATGCCGCCCTTCCAATTAGCTCTCCCATACGAGTAATTTTAAAAGCAGTCTGTTTAATTAAGTTGGATAATTCGCCAAAATCTGCTTCTGGGTATTTCTTTACAACATTTGCCACGACACCGGGTCCACTAACGCCTACATTAATCACACACTCTGGTTCTCCAACGCCATGAAAAGCTCCGGCCATGAATGGATTATCTTCCGGGGCGTTACAAAATACGACCAATTTTGCCGCTGCGATGCCATCTTGTTCAGCAGTCAATTGAGCAGATTTCAAAATTACTTTACCCATTTTTAGTACTGCATCCATGTTAATTCCAGTTTTTGTCGTTCCGATATTCACCGATGAACAAACAAATTCCGTTTCACTAAGTGCTTGAGGTATGGCATCGATGAGCGCCAAGTCACCGCTCGTAAACCCTTTGTGCACAAGAGCAGAAAACCCACCAATAAAATTTACACCGATCTCTTTCGCTGCACGATCTAATACCTTTGCAATGCGCACCATTTCCTCCGAATTCAAATGATTTGCGGCAATCGCTATGGGAGTGACCGATACCCTTTTATTGATAATGGGAATTCCATAACGGGCGGAGATTTGTTCTCCTACAGCTACTAATTCCCCCGCATTTTTGACGATCTTATCATAGATTTTCTGTTCCATTCGCTTAATATCTTCAGATCCACAATCAAGAAGACTAATTCCCATGGTTATAGTTCGAATATCTAAATTTTCTTCTTGGATCATTTTTAAGGTTTGTTGAATTTCTTCACGCGCAAATGTAATTGTCATATTTTTCCTCCAAGTAATTAAAAATTATCGAACACATAAACTTAAAGTACTAAATACGATGCATAAATGTGAAAATATCTTCGTGTTGAACCTTCACCTGCAAGCCTTTTACATCGCCCTCATGTTCCAAAGTACGTGCTAATTCTACTAGTTCTATCGTGGCTGGTTTTAAATCCACCACCATAATCATTGTAAAAAAATCGTTTACAATGGTTTGGCTAATATCTTGTATGTTGACATGATATTCCGAAAGTCTTCCTGAAACCCAAGCGATAATTCCAATTTGGTCACGACCCAAAACAGTAATAATAGCACGGTTGGATTCTTCCCGTGATAATGTCATTGCAATTCCTCCCTTAATAGACGTTTGTATTTTTGTCATGGACATTAGACTAACATATTTATTAGGTATACTCAAGCAATTCTTTACGTGGTATTCCAGATCGTCATTTTTGATCCGGTAATATTTTTAGAGAATTCCTTTGTCCAAAAAAGCAAAAGAGAGCTCAATTATGAGCTCTCTTTAAGTATCTTGATTAACAACCTCCACCGCAGCTACTGCCGCAACCACCACCGGACTTGGCTGTGCGTATCTCAAATCCTCCGCCATTTACGGAGTCAATGTAGTCTATAGTTGCTCCCTCTAAATGTACAGAAAGCTTTTTATCCGCTAGTATTGATACTCCATGTTCAACATCAAGAATATCTTCATCCGTCTTTGACTCATCCAGAGTCATGCCGAAATTCGGCCCACCTCAGCCAACACCTACAAGATAAAGGCGAAGAAATGCATTTTCTTTGTTTTGATTTTTAAGAACTTCCTTTACTTTTTGGGCAGCTAGTTCTGTTATTCCAACCATTGACGCTTCATCTCCTTTTATTAAACTTTAATACTTAATATACCATACTTTTAACTTTTATCAAAACAATCCTGAAAAAATTATCTAAGACAGACGTTTTTCCATCTATACTTCTTTTCCATCCCCTTTAGGCTGGTAATCTCTCCAAAGACGACGAACTTCTACTTCAATGCTTGAGGGAAGATCTTGGGTTAATTTTTGCAGCTGCCTCATTTCGGCTTGAATTTTCTGTGACCAGTTTTGCCCTTCTTGCCAGGCAATAAAAGCCCTTTGTTGTGGATCGACAACCGTTCGCAAAAGTCCAAGAAATATTAAAACAGATAACAGACGCCAAAACCAACGCATTAAAAATTCATCCCTTCCAAAATAAGCAACTTTTAATAGCTTACCCAGAATGAGATATTTTAATTCGTTCGTTATGCAACTCTTGCCAGAATTCCTCCATATAAAGGAATAAGGGTTCGAAATGTACGCGAGCAGCCCTAGTAAATAAATGCTCTTGATACCCGCGAATTTTTTCCTGGTAAAAGGTCTCACAGGAATTTTCGCCTACTAATGGCCAACCTTGTACTCCACCTAATGTGAATAACCGTCCCAACCCGATTGCACCTACAAAGTCTAATTTATCAGCATCATACAGGATCTGGGCTTCTAATGTATTTGGTTCGTACCCTTCTCGAGAATGAGCTACAATAGCATCTTTCACCCTCTCGACAATATCTTGTGAATATCCCGTTTTATGTAGAATATTGACAGCTAGACCAGCACTACTTTCTGCATGCGTTTTTTCAACCGCACCAGACCGACCGATATCATGAAGAAGTGCTGCCAACTCAACGATTATTAAATCAGCATCTTCTTCAACTGCTAACTTTTTACCCCACTCCCTGACTCTTAAAGCATGATCTAAGTCATGGGCACGGTCCTTTCGCGCATAAAACCCCTTTGCTGCCAAAATAACATGTTGCAAGTGATCTCGGCTTGATTCATTCTTCAAAATTCCACCCCCATCCGGCAAATGTGAATCACAATATTTACAAGATACGTTTTAAGTCAATAGATTTGTTTTTTTAAACTTAGATAAGAATCTTAAGCGATTAAGTTTTAAATGATATAATAATAGGCATAACCTCATTAGAGGTCAAAGTACCTAAATTAATAAAGGAGTACTTATGAAGAAACGTAAATTATTAATATTAAGCTTATTGTCCGGCGCCATCCTTATATGCACGTTGGTAATCGCAACATTATTTCAAACTATTCCAACAGTCGAGGTCAGTTCAATAGACCATACCAGTAGCACTATTCCAGTTACACAACAGGCGACGACACCCCCTTCCCGTTCTATTTCAAAAAATTCAATCCATATTTCTGATTCACAAGCATTAGCATACTATGAGCAAGGACTCAAACTTTATTACGAACGAGAATTCGTCCAAGCCCTTAAGCTTTTCAATCAAGCACTGCTAATCGACCCTCAATGTTATGAAGCACTCAATGCTAAGGGAGCAACCATGGCCTTTCAAGGAGAGTATGATCAAGGGCTCGCCTCTATTCAGCAAGCCCTTGATCTCAATCCATCGTTTGTTTATGCCCATTTCAACAAGGGACTAGCGAATGAACTGGCCGGACGTTGGAATCCGGCAATTGCTGCTTATCAAACGGCCTTACAATTGGATGATCGTGACACTTGGAGCTATTACGGCATTGCAAGTATATATGGACGTCTCGGAAATGCTGACAAGGCTGTTGAATATCTGCAACAGGCGATCAATTTGAACTCCGATGTCAAAGAAGTAGCCCGAAACGAACGAGACTTCACACCCGTACGCCAAGATTCACGTTTTCAAGCCCTTGTTAAACCTTAACGAAACCATTTTATGCTAAGAGAGTCTCCAAACGTTCAACGAGACTAGTAAAGACTTGAAGAGCATTCCGTACTGGAACAGGAGTTTCCATGTCCACACCTGCTTGACGCAATAATTCGATTGGATAATCCGAACTCCCACTACTCAAAAATTTAAGATACCTAGAAACGGCAGGTTCACCTTCAGCCAAAATCGCTTGTGCAAAAGCAACGGCCGCTGAGAAACCTGTAGCATATTTATAAACATAAAAAGCGTTATAAAAATGAGGGATGCGCGCCCATTCGAGAGCTATCTCAGGATCAAGAATAACTTCCGTCCCATAATAAACTGAATTTAAGTCACGATAGATATCTGAAAGATAATCAGCCGTTAAAGCCCCTCCTTCCTCTACTATGGAGTGAATCTTCTTCTCAAATTCAGCAAACATTGTCTGTCTAAAAATAGTTCCTCGAAACTGCTCCAGATAATGATTTATCAAATACGCCAGAGTCATATCATCTTTTGTTTTCTTTAAAAGATCTTCCATTACTAAAGCTTCATTTAATGTTGAAGCAACTTCTGCAACAAAAATTTTGTATCCAGCATAAAGATGGGGTTGGGAACGATTTGAAAAAAACGTATGCAAAGAGTGCCCCATCTCATGTGCCAAAGTAAACATCGAATTCAAAGTGTCTTGGTGATTTAGTAACACATACGGATGAGAGCGATATGTTCCCCAAGAATATGCTCCACTTGTCTTCCCTTCATTTTCATAAACATCTATCCATTTCTTTTCGAACCCTTCCTCTAAAATACGGATATAATCTTGACCTAGAGGACGCAGGCCCTCGATCACTATCTTTTTTGCTTCTTCATAAGAAATCGTCATGCTTGTTTCTGGAACAATTGGGACATAGATATCATACATATGTAGTTCCTTGAGTTTTAAGATTTTTTTACGCAGTTGAATATAGCGATGCATCTGTGGCAAAAATTCATGAACCGTGTCAATTAATGAATCATAAACCTTTAAGGGAACGCGATCATCATCCAATGAAGCCTCAATTGCCGTAGAATAATGACGAGCTTTCGCAAAAGAAACGTCTGATTTAATACTTGCATTCAAGGTGGCTGCCCAAGTGTTCCTTTGCTTATTATAAGTTTTATAAAGCGTCTCGAAAGCGGCTTTACGTACAGTCTGTTTTGGGCTCTCCATAAACTGAATAAAATTGCCCTTGGTTAATTCCACCGTTTGACCCGATTCATCCTGAATACTCGGAAATTTAAGATCTGCATTATTTGCCATGGAGAAAATAGCACCTGGCGCCTCTGCTAATTCGCCCATTTGAGCTAACAGTTTCTCCTCCGCTGAACCAAGAATATGTTCCTTCTTACGCAGAATATCTTCCAATGCATGGTTGTAAAGTTCTAAATTAGGA
>JAUZPJ010000110.1 GCA_030706025.1 Bacillota bacterium
ACGGCCTTTGAGATTAACATAAATATAGTTACTACGGATCTGAATGGCTCTAGTCTTTTCCCAATCGACTTCTCTTATGGAATTTCCATTTTCGTCCTTTTTCATGACAGTATAGCCCAGTTCTTCCATGACTTTTGTATTGAGACCACCATATTCTCCAATAATAGGAGGTACGTTTTCTCCAACCATGAGACCATGATCACTGAGAACGAAAACCGTCCAACCTTCGTCTAATAGATATAGGAATTCGCCAAGATAATCATCTGTTTGGATATAAAACTTCTCAATAAATCCTTGATAAGTTTTTTCATCTGTGTGGTCCCATGGTGGCAGTGTCTTCCCAAGATGCCATAATTGATGACCTGCACAGTCAATATTGTGGAGATGAGAAAATACTACGTCGTATCCCTTTTCCTTGATGCAATAATTCATGCAATCAGCTTGCCATTGGTTGTATTGCACCCAAGATGGTTCAAAGATTTCGCGTACCAATTCAGCATCTTCCCCGCCGATTAAGCTGACAGGTGGAACTTCGCCAACATTTTCGCGAATGTCTTTATAGAGAGATTTTTGGTGCCATAATTGGTCATTAGAAATATCAAGCGCATTGCTGATCCAAAGTCTAACTATACTGCCTGCTGGATCAAGTTCTAAAATCTTCATCGAGCGGCATGCCGGCTTAGTGACTTCTTTTTTGGTAACATCATCGATGATACCTGATACCATTTTATATTTTTCTAAGGTAACAATCGGCTCTTCTGCTTTCTTATTCTTATAAATAGCCACTCGATCATATTCGCCAGCTTCATTTTTTAGAATTAAAGCAGGGCGTCTCATAACACCACCAGAAGTTAGGATCGTGAATTCTTTTGCTCCATATGGAGCATTTGCCCAACCAGTAGCATCTTTGAGCGGAGAGTTTACAATATCATAAGCTACCTTACTACCAATAACAACTTCTGTATCTTCATCATCCATAACGTAGGTACGAATTTCGCCACCTTCACGAGCTGTATCGCCCCACCAAAGTTCCATCATTTCATCGTCAACATCGGCATCTAAAGAATCTTCCAAATCGGTAATGATACAACCAACACCCGCTGGTTTATCCACTCTCGGTGCATAACGCACTTCTGTAATCTCGGGTTTAGCAACAATTACTTTTTCCCAATCAAGCTGTGCAACGCCCATATTGACCGAACCCGGTTGTGTACCATCGACAACACTCAAATTTTCGCTATGAGAGGTTGGGGGCCAAGAACTCCCTGGCCAATGCCATACCAGAGTCTTCAGTCCGGCTTCAGAGGTGATGTTCCAAATTTGCTCCGCAGTGCAATTACGAGAATCCATATTGTAGACAACTGCATCAAGACTTTCCGGAGATTGTCTCCAATAACACGTAATGCCATGGGTTCCCGGATAAGCACCGGTAGCGAGTGTCGTCCAACAAGGCGGCGTAATCGTTGGAATTGCCCCAAGTAGACGCAAATCTTCTCTCGCCGATCCGCGATCGATAAATTTCTGTAGATTAGGCATTTTTCCTTCAGCCAAGAATTTTTTAGTAATTCTTGGATCCATTCCATCGACACCTAACACCAATAACTTATTGGTAAGTGCTTGTCTTTTCATAACCCATTTCAGCTCCTCAAGAGATTTTATTTATGGTATATATGATTATCTATTTAGATAAAAATTTGCAGGAAGATTAGTTAAGGTCTAAATTTCATCTAAGGAAAGACCAGCGGTCTTCTCGCCCCATAATCCGGTGGTAACCGCTACTACCAGGAACATTACACCAATAATGGAGAACAAGGTTACATATCCGAAACTTTTGTAAATCATGGGTACAGTGACCATGGCCACAGCTGTAAGAAGTCTTCCTGTACTGTAAATAAAGCCTGTACCGCTGGTTCGGATGTGTGTGGGATATGATTCAGCAAGATAGGACCACATAACTACGAAAACTCCGTCCATTAGCACCCGAACGATAAATCCTATTCCTACAATAAGCATAGGGATCTTAAGTGTGCCAAAGAGAATTGTCAGAATTCCTACTAAAACACTGTAGATGACGATGGGGATCTTTCTTCCGCCCTTGTCAGTAAAGAATGCTGCAAGATAGTTGCCGATAGGGCTCCCAAAGGAAACGAGAGCAGACATCCACAGAGCATCATCCAAGGAAAAACCATATTCACTAAGTAAGGTTGGCATCCAGCCAAAGAACATAAAGTATCCAACAGTAATCATACAAACCATGGTAATCAAGACAGGAGTTTTTCTAGCGTATTTTTTACTGAAGATCTCTTTGAGAGCCTCTCTGGTTCCCGCTTCTTTTTTAACTTCAGCGCCAATACTTGCTTCTTTATTGATATCAACTTTTTCATTAGGTACAAATCTTTGGATAACGACTTCGGCCTCTTTATATCGTCCCTTGGCGATGAGCCAGCGCGGAGATTCCTTTAACCAGAGCAGAGACAAGAGAAAGATAATAAAACCTGTTCCGCCGATGAAGAAAATGTATCTCCAACCGTTTGGGCTGCTTGGAACAATTTTATCAGCTATTTGGCCAATAACCGGAACACTCAGCAACCCAGTTGCCAAAGATATGGCCTGCCATTTTCCCCTCGAAGCTGCCGGTAAAATTTCGGTGATATAAACCATGGCTACAACGACCATGGATAAAATACCGAAACCAGTTAATGTTCTAAAGACCAAAAACAACTCTTTATTAGGTGCCACGCCGTTTAAGATGGAAAACGTGGAGAAGAAGAACACCGAGAATAAAAATGCCTTTCTTCTTCCGATAACATCGGACAGCCACCCGCCGAACCAGCATCCAAACAACATACCTACGAAAGTGCAGGAGTTAACGAATCCGATCCACTCCATGGAAACACCCCAGTGTTTCGTAAGAGCAGGAGCAACGAATGAAAACGTAAATAAATCCATTTGGTCAAAAGCATAGGCAAGGGCAAGAATAATTAAAAACTTATAATGTTCTAAACACATACGTGCTTCATCAAGGTAATGTTTCTTTCCACTAGAGGTTGCTTCCGAAATCATATTTTCCGCTAAAGCCATATATTTGCCTCCTCATTTTATGAATATTACTATTAAATGATAAGTTTATAGATCCTTTGCTTTTTAACCCCTCCTACTTCTCCAATAATTTAAGGTTCCGATACTTTCATGTGATTTCCCGCACTTACAAGGCAGATTATATGCAATACGTGCTTCCCTGTAAAATACTTAGTGATTATGCCCCGTATAACTGCGTAATTATAGGTCGATAGACATTTCTTATTGAGAATATTCTGTACTCATTTTTGTCCCTTATATTGGTTGTGTGGTTTTCAATCTACTTTAACTCAAATGCTATTGTTATTTGAATTACTCATAGTATAATGAGTTTGAAGAATTGTACATTGAACGTGATCAGTGTAAGGAAAATACTAGTAAGGATGGTTACGAATGTGCGTTTTGAACAATTAGCTTATTTAGT
The DNA here is from genome assembly GCA_030706025.1 of Bacillota bacterium. Taxonomy (GTDB): domain Bacteria; phylum Bacillota; class Desulfitobacteriia; order Desulfitobacteriales; family Desulfitobacteriaceae; genus Desulfosporosinus. Next base: position 3,503 of record JAUZPJ010000110.1, read on the forward strand.
TGCGGTCCATGAATCTAAGTCTATTTCCCTGGCGGCCGAGCGCACCCATATTTCTCAACCTGCTTTAAGTTCTGCCATTAGTAAACTTGAAGATGAACTAGGTGTAGTTCTGTTAAAAAGGACAAATTCTGGTGCCTATCTAACCGAAACAGGGGAACTAATTATCGTTAAAGCTAAGGAAGTGCTCAATACTATTGATGAGATCAAATCCATCGCACACGGTGACTCAATGGAACTCAATGGAAACATTTCAATTGCAGTAGATCCAGGTATCAATATTACAGTAATGCCTGACATATTGACCACTTTTAAGCATAATCATCCTAAAGTTAATGCGTTTCTTAAAGTTGGGGAATCCAACAACATATTGCGAGATGTTGAATCTGGCAAGGCCGACTTTGGAATTATTTTGAAAACTGATGCTTTCTCCAAATCGAAAGATATTAACTATAAAGAGTTGTTTTCTGATGAATTAGTCATCATTACTGGAAAGAATTGCGAAATTGCTAAGGGATCAACGAAAATGACTCTTGAGAAGGCCCTTTCTTCGCCTATACTTTTGTACAATACGGAGTACATCACTAATTGCGGAGTATCTAGTGTGTTGCAGAGGTATAGTGATATTAATGTTGCTTATAGGGTTGACAACTTAGAGATGATGGAGAAGATTTTAGCCCAAGGGAAAACCCTTGCTTTCGTCCCTCAATTTATGGCTGATGAGTATGTAAAATCTAGTAGTATAAAAAAAGTAATGATAAGTGATGCCCGCCTAGAGGTTTCCATTATTTTAATTTGGTTAAATCGTCATCACCTTTCAATGGTCGAGAAAGAATTTATCAAAGTTATCAAAACCGTATGTTCTAATTTTTCCACCACGAAGATGTAAAAATACTTATCGTGCTTTTGCCGAGATAACATTAATTATCTCGGCCTTTTCATGTCGACATACGCGGAAGTTAGCTATCAGTTGTGCTTATTCTTAAACAACACGAAATTATCTAAACTTTAAATGCACTTGAACTTATGGGGGGCATATTAACTAAGTATTTTACTCCGGCTAATCATAATCTTACAATATGATTACATGAGTTACCTTAATGGTTACTTTCTCTGAACAATCATGTTAAATATTTCTCATAGGTAGATGATTAGCAAATAAGGAGATTTAAACGTATATGGATAGGAGTACACAATTAGTTTTACAAAATAGGGACCTAGCCTTTGCCAAAAAGGGTATAGGCCTAGGATTATTGACCGGTACAGCTTGGGGCCTAGACGGGGTGTTGATGGGCATGGCGTTAGGCTTAGCACCCTTTACAAACAATATAAGTATCTTTGCTGCACCTTTGGTAGGAGCCTGTCTACATGATGGATTCGCCGCCCTATGGTTGTTAATTTGCAATATCATTAATGGTAAATGGCGTGATTATGCGCGCACCTTAAAAACTCGACCGGCCAGAATGATTATCTTGGCCGCGATCTTGGGTGGCCCCATCGGGATGTCCGGTAATTTACTAGGAATATATTTTGCGGGTGCCTCTTATACTGCGGCAATTACCGCTGCTTATCCTGCTATTGGTGCCGTTCTAGGTGCGATTTTTCTTAAAGAGACGATTTCTCGACGCGTATGGGCTGGCATAACATTAGCCGTTATTGGTGCATTTGTCGTCGGGTTTGTCCCACCCGATGGATTGGCCTATCCCCACTTTTATCTCGGTATTGGATTAGCCGCGATTGCTGCCATTGGGTGGGCAGTAGAAGGAGTTATGTCTACTTTTGGCATGGATTTAGTGGATTCGGATATCGCCATTGGTTTAAGGGAGGCTGCTTCGTTTTTTGTTTATATCTTTGCCATACTCCCTTTGTTTGGAGGGGTCGCTTACCAAATTCTTTCCGAAAGTTTTACAACCCCTTCGGGCTGGTACTTTGTTGTAATCGGCTTGGTCGGTGCCACTTCCTTTTTATTTTGGTATCGTTCGATGAATATGACTGGGGTGGGCCGAGCTATGGGCCTTAGTGTGACCTCTGCTATATGGTCAGTCTTCTTCGGCTGGTTGTTAAATAATTTGCGTATAACACCCAACCTTATTATCGGAGTTGTCATCATTTCCCTGGGAACAATCCTTACCATAGGTAATCCAAAAGATCTACTTAATCTAAAAAGTCGATAAGGAGGCAGCAGCCATGAGTCAAATACCAGTAAAGTTCAGAGTAGCCCAGGTAATCTTCCAGAAGGAAGGCCTAAATAATCAAGAAATATTTGAAATCCTGAAAAAGGAATACCCTCTAGATCGAAGTGTTCATGAAAAAGGGGTTCAGGAATATCTACAATCGTTAAAAGCCGTAGGTCTTATAGAGCTGACGGACGCCTCCCCAGATAAGCATGGTAAGCTCAAACAATATTATAAAATCAATGATTTTGGTGCAAGTCGTATGAAATATATTGGTTAGCCAGGTGTCTCATCACTGGACGGATAAGGAATCAGGGTTTCAAACCACACTCACATACGGTTACAAGGTTGTTTCACCCGCCTCGACGTCTAAGAATCTCGATAAGTGTCAAATAACCCTCACCTAATTAATTAGATGAGGGTTATTCGACGCTGACCTATCAAAAAACAGGATAGAACTTCGGTTAAATTTACAAACTATTCAATAACATACTTGCCATGGCAAAATCCAAGGCATCATCAATATCTATTGAGTTCTCTTTCTTCATTATTAAAGCATAGCAACCACTCTGGTATATATCATCTGTACTCATCAAATAGTCTACTTTAGTTATATATAAAGCCCCATTTATTCTGTAATAGGTAGGCAAGCTTTGTCTTGGTAATCCCACCAAATCTTTATTTAAAAAGTTTTTAAGCGAACCGTCTTCCGGTATTGTATTACACCATAGCGGTGAGTGATCCACTTCGCAAACACTTATAATCGCATTAGCCTTTTTCATGTTCAGCAATGAATATCCTAACTTTATATCTTCACTTTTTCTTAGCGGAGAAGTAGGCTGCAACAATGCGACTGTATCAAATTCAAAACTAAGTTTCTTATACTCTATTAAAGTATCTTTAACAACATCCCAACTAGACGCAGTGTCAGATGACAAAGCTTCACTTCTTAAAAAGGGGGCACTTGCCCCCCATTCTTTTGCAATCTTAGCATATTTTTGGGAATCGGTGGAAACAACTATTTCGTCAAAAATACAAGATTCTTTAGCCGCTTCAATTGTATAAGCAATTAACGGTTTACCATTGAGCGACTTGATATTCTTATCCTTCAAGCCCTTAGAGCCACTTCTTGCAGGAATTATTGCAATGTTCCTCAATTTTTTCACCTTACCCAATGTCATAACTCTTTAGGGTTATATAGTTTCCTTCCAAATTGGATTCTTTAATACCCACTCTCCAAACGCATTTTTTTTAAAAATCTCTTTGTTATAAAGGGATTCGATGATAGTCCAAAACTCTGTGTCCGTATAACCAGCAAATCTAATAAAGTCTTCGATAGATTTAGTGTCTAATCTATGGTCATGTTCTTTCACAAGCTGAATAGCTTCATTTCTCGTTAACAGACCGTATCTAATAAACCGTGCTGCATAATCTGTGGCTGTTGCGTGTCCAAATTTCGGATACTTTAGCCAAGAATGAACTAAATACGCACGACTATCTATTTGGTCAAAGTTCTCTATATGATGTGTTCTATCCCACTCATGTGTTAAATCATGAAATCCTCTAGATTTTGCAAATTGGTAATTCGCATAACTATTCCAAGGAAGGAAATATGAAACATACATTGGATCCAGCTTATTTATTTCCTCCAATGACGGAGCCTTTGTCATTGCTAATGCTTGTTCAGTTATACCTTCAATTTTCAATAACTCGACTATATCAATATCAGCTGCCACACCATTATTTAACTGGTCTTTCGCGGAATAAGTTTCCTCATAGCCCAAGCCGCCATATTCATAACTGACATTTTCTCCATACACTAAAAGTGGTGTATTAAACTTAAGCGCCATATACAGGGGGAACGTATAGATTAGTCTATCGATAAACCACGTAGGCTTACCGTACCTTTCGAAGGTATATCTCATTAATTTTTTTTGGGATTTAATATCTGGCTTTAAACTTATAATATTACACCCAAATTCCTCAGATATATTTTTCAAGTTGTGCTTTCCTGCTTCAGTCATCTCGAAGTTATCCTCGACACTAAAAAGGATAGGATTCATTTTCATGACTTCTTTCATTAAATGCACCTGAAAATGACTATCCTTACCTCCACTGACAGCAATAGCGCAATCATATGAGGTACCATTCATTCCTCTATATTTATCACATAATTCTTCTAATTCCTTATATCGCTTACTCCAGTCTATCTCCTTTCTGTGTTCATAGGATTGACAAGCTGAACATACACCCTCCTCATTAAACATGATACCCGGCCTTGTATCGGGCATGACACATTTCTTACAATACTTCATTTTAGCTTCTCCTCGATTTCATAAGTTGTAAATATCAACCTTATACTTATCTAAATTATGCTTAAAGAAATCGATTGTTGCAGCTAGGCCTTGCTCAAATGTATATTTAGGTCTCCATTGGGTTAATTTCAGTATTTTTTCGTTAGAACCAAGAAGCCTATTAACCTCACTCTTC
>JAUZPJ010000111.1 GCA_030706025.1 Bacillota bacterium
AATCTTCACCAGTTCTTTAGCGGTGGTTGATCAGGATATCGTGTTGTTTGATGATCCCATTGCCGCGAATATCACCCTGTGGGACCGATCGATCCCTCAGACCTCGGTCATCGCCGCTGCAAAGGATGCGCAGTTGCATGAAGATATCATGCAGAGGGAGGGCGGGTATGACCACCCGATAAGCGAGGGGGGCAAGAACTTTTCCGGAGGCCAACGTCAGCGCTTTGAAATCGCCAGGGCTTTGGCTCAAGAACCTTCGATTCTTATTCTTGACGAGGCCACCTCCGCTCTGGATACCATGACTGAACTCACCATTATGGAGACCATTAAAGCGCGTGGTGTTACCTGCATTATTGTAGCCCACAGACTTTCAACCATCCGAGATTGTGATGAAATTATCGTCTTGGATCAAGGGAAGGTCGTCGAGCGAGGGACTCATGAAGCCTTGTTAAGAGCGGATGGTTTGTATACAAAGCTGATTACGACAGAGTAAAGGAGGTGAGGAGATGACTGACGGCTTTGATCAGCTACTGAAAAAACGCCTGGAAAATGACCAGAGCGCACTAGAAACCGCGTTTTATGACTTAGCTTCTGTGGTTGGGCCTGAAGATGAAAAGAAACCCCTGACCCACGAACAACAGGCGGCGGCTAGAGAGATAACCCAAATTCTAAGCTTTTTCCAGGTGAAAGTGCCTACCTTACCAGAGAAATTGGTCGATGCCAACGAGCAGCTTGAGTACCTGCTACGTCCGTCGGGAGTCATGCGGCGCCGCGTGGAATTAAAGGGTCATTGGTGGAAGGAGAGTGCCGGTCCTCTGCTGGGCTCCACGGTCTCAGGCGAAGTTGTCGCCTTGATGCCCTGTTTTCCAGCGGGGTATACCTTCTATGATTCTGAGCGAGGCAAAAAGGTTAAAGTCGATGCAAAAACGTCTCAAAAACTAAGTCCAGAGGGGTTTTGTTTTTATCGTCCATTCCCAGCAAGTAAGATGAGTCTGCTGGATTTGATGAGCTATATATTAGGATGTATCTCAAACTCCGATATTGCCCTGATTATTGGCGCCAGTTTGCTGGTTAGCTTGTTAGGGCTGTTTACTCCCTTTATGAACAAGCAAATATTTGACTCGGTGATTCCTTCCGGGACCAAAAGCGATGTCTTTCCGGTGGCTGGGTTGCTGATCGGTGCTACGATAGGTTCACTACTTTTTGGCATCACGAGGAGTATGCTCCTGATGCGTTTTCGGGACAAGGTTAATCTATCTGTACAGAGTGCTGCGATGGCTAGAATTTTCTCACTGCCCGCCACGTTCTTCAAACACTATTCGGCAGGGGAGCTGGCCAGCAGAGCTATGAGTATTAATCAACTCTGCTCGACGCTCTCGGATCATGTGATGACAACGGGACTTACTGCCGTATTCTCTTTTGTATACGTTCTTCAAATGAGAAGCTTCGCCTCAAGTTTAGTTGTACCTGCTCTACTGATTCTCCTCTCAATGCTGGTCTTTACGTTGATGGTCGGTTATTTGCAGCTTCAATTGTCGAAAAAGGAAATGAAACTTTCTGCAAAAATGAATGGTCTGGTCTTCGGCCTTTTTAATGGTGTGCAAAAAGTTAAACTTGCGGGAGCGGAAAAAAGAGCCTTTGCCAAGTGGGCTGCTGCGTACCAGGAGCTAGGTAAACTGACCTATTCCCCACCCATGATTTTAAGAGTCCATACTGCAATCTCGGGAGCCCTTACTCTGGGCGGAAGCCTTGTCCTCTATTATTTTGCCGGGCAAGCAAAAGTTTCGATCTCGAACTATATCGCCTTTTCGATGGCCTATGGTGGCGTGAGTGCTGCTATTATGCAACTTTCTTCTGTGGTTTTAACCTTGGCGACGATTAAGCCCCTCTTAGAAATGGTAAAACCCATCTTAGAGTCTGTACCGGAAATCGACGAGAAGAAAAAGATCGTGACCCAACTAGCGGGAGATCTGGAGTTGAACAACGTCACCTTTCGGTATAGTGAAAACGGACCGACTATTTTGGATAATTTAAGCCTTAAGATAAACCCCGGGGAGTATATCGGGATTGTAGGGAGGACAGGGTGTGGAAAATCAACCTTGATGCGTCTTTTATTAGGCTTTGAAAAACCGGAATCTGGGGCAGTGTATTTCGATGGCTCAGACCTCGACAGCCTCGATGTTCGCACGGTTCGCAAGAACATGGGGGTTGTGCTGCAAAATGGCAAGTTGTTTTCAGGGGACATTTTTTCGAACATTATTATCACTGCTCCGTGGTTAACGCTTAACGACGCCTGGGAGGCGGCACGCATGGCGGGTGTTGCAGACGACATTTTAGCGATGCCCATGGGGATGCACACCATGATTACTGAGGGGAGCGGCAGTATTTCCGGGGGTCAACGACAGCGGATTATGATTGCCCGAGCGATCGCCGCAAAACCCAAGATCTTGTTATTTGACGAAGCTACCTCTGCCCTGGACAATATTACCCAAAAGATCGTGTCAGAATCGCTGGCTACCCTGAGCTGTACACGAATCGTTATCGCCCACAGGCTTTCCACCATTAAGTTGTGTGACAGGATTCTGGTGTTTGATAAAGGAAGGATCGTTGAAGAAGGTCCATTCGAAGAACTAATGGCGAAGGGGGGGCTCTTTCATGAGCTGGCGAGCAGACAAATGGCCTGATCCAAGAGCATCAAGGGTTGTAGGGGTTAGATGGTTAGTATGGGCAGTGCTGGGTGTATCGCTCGTATTCAATCTCCTCGGCTGTGCCAAGGAACAAACGATCAATCCCAAAGCGCTCTATGTGCCAGTCTTGGGTGATGCCGGCTGGTTGAAGGCGGACGGCGCATTTTTAGAGGGAGCGGAACTCGCTGTTGAAGAATTTAATAACGAAAATGTCTCCCAGGGTTATACCCTTAAAACAGAGGTGATCGATGATCTGGCCTCGTATGATAAAGGGGTCGAAATGGCAGCCAGGCTTAGCGGCGATCCTACGGTTACCGCGGTGATTAATCTCCAGGATTTTGATGTTTCCAAGACAACGGCGGGTATGCTCTCGGAACGAGGAAAGCTCGTTTTCTTTCCCTATGGTGTCTTCGACAGTTTAATGACTCAAGGGAATAATAAGTTGTTCTGCGGCGTTCCCAGTTTTGCGGATTTAGGGACTTCTATGGCTAACTATGCAGTGCAAAAAGGGTACAAGCGCATTGCAATCTATCACAATGGAATCGCTTCTCAAGAAGATTTGGCAACCGCTTTTGAACTCGCCTTGTCCCACAGTGGCGCTAAGGTGGTAGATTACGTACCGGCAATCTCCTCACTGAGCGACTTTGAAACGACCTTTAGCCGATGGAATGCTCTAGGTGTTGATTGTGTGGTAATCGCTCAATATGGATCCGAGAGGGCCTACGAACTGTTAAGTATGATTAGAGAAAAAGATAAGAAACTGGCAATTATCGGTGAACCTATCTTTAGTAGTGCTAATCTATTACGTGAAAACAAGGACTTGGCGGAAAATCTTGTGATTCCTTCAACCTTGATTATCCGAGAGAGTGAAAAGCTCAAACTGTTTAATGAACATTACCGACAAAAATTCAAGAAGGAAGCGGATATTTGGGCAGTGAAGGGTTACGATACAATGCGACTTATTGCGGATACCTGCGTTAAAACAGGTAGTTCAGATCCGGAGATACTGGCCAAGATGCTGCATGAGCCCAAGGGGTATGAAGGCGTGGGAGGAGCAATCGCCTTCTCCGAAGGGGGTGCCCTAAAGGTGGATGTCAAAGATCTCCCCATGTTAATCGCTCGGGAGGGAATCTTTGAGAGGGTTAAGAATTAGGAAGGGGGCGACGAACAATGACTAAGGCGGAATCCAATATCGTGTTGTTTTCAATCACTCTTTGTTGGGCGTCGTCTTATATCTTTATCAAGAATATCCCTGAATCGATCTCGGCTTTTGCCTATGTGACCATGACTGCAATGGTTGCCCGTCTCATTTTGGCCTTTGTTTTTGCGAAGCGGATCAAGGATTTTGATAAGCAGACCCTAGGGAGAAGCGCAGTTTTGGCAGCGATTATCTGTGGAAATTTAGTCTTTGAACGGCTTGGCGTTGCCAAGATACCCGCCTCGACCGCGAGCTTTATCGCGTCCTTAAACATAGTGTTCGTACCTCTTTTGCTACTGCTATTTAAGCGAAAGCTCACTCTCAATAATCTGGTAGGAATCATTCTTATTTTCACCGGTTTGTTTATCACGAGCGGTATAAAGCTGGGCGAAAGTGTCAATTTTGGGGTTATAGCCATGACGATCGCTTGTCTTTTTATGGCAATTTATATAATTACCGTAGATAACTTTACAAAAAAAAATAATCCCTTGCTGCTCGGGATTGGTCAGATGTTTTTTACAGCGTTGATCGGATTTGGATTGTGGTTTATTGAAGAACCAAAGACCTTTTACTCGATCGTTTACACCCGTGGAATACTGGCTAACATCTTTATTCTCGCCTTTTTTGCCAAAGCCTATGCCTATATCATGCTCATGTATACCCAGAAATATGCTTCTCCCCTCACAGTTACGGTGATGGCGTCCACTGAACCTGTTGTGACTATGACCCTCGCTTTACTGATCCCTAACACCTTCGGGAAAACGGAAATTTTATCGATGAGTAATGTCTTCGGTGCTTCCTTTATCCTAGTTGGGGCTATCGTTGCGGGGACTAATTTTTTAAGTAGAAAGAACAGAGTGGATCAAGCAAACAACTTGACCGATTCTGCTCAAGGTAGTTAGCATGAACGAACTATTTTCCCCCTTTCGATCAAAACAGACACTCATTCAAATGGGGTTATGTATCCTGGTGTTTATCGGGATGGCGGTTCCCTTTAAGGTGATGGTGCTCATCGAAGGCTTTACCGAAGTAAGACCTGTTAATGCTGTGCCGGTCGTCGTCGGGCTTCTCCTAGGACCTGCAGGTGCCTGGGGGTGTGCCATTGGCAACCTCATCGCTGATTTGTTTGGCACCTTTTCTAAAGCCTCAATTCTAGGTTTTATCGGTAATTTTATCGCTGCCTATCTGCCTTATAAGCTGTGGCACCTAACAGGCAAGAAGCAAACGCCCAACGTAAAAAGCTATACAAATATCATGAAATTCATTTTGATTGTGGCTATTGCAGCCCTTGCAACGGCCCTGATCATTGCCTGCGGCATAGATGTGCTGTTGGGCATGTGGCTGCCGCAGATTTTTTGGATTATTATATTTAACGATGTTGGATTTCCACTTCTAATAGGCCTACCGGTCTTTATTGTCCTTACTTCCAAGGAATGCACTCTACAAATTACCCTCCCAATAAGAGGCTTAGGAGTCGAAAAAGGCAAACGAACTCTCCTAGTAAACTATGTGCTTGTAAGCGCCCTCATTGTCAGTGAGTTTATATTGCTGGGGATGATTGGTTTTGGAATGCAGATGTCCACATCTCTTTTAATGGCTTGCTTCGGAAGCCTTTTTGCGATCGCTTTGTTGGGTATTGTGGTCAATGAGTGAAAGTCTTTTAAAAAATCAAAGCTATTGGTTGATGTTATAAGTTTGGACGAAACAAATTTGTCAAAGATAGTTTTGATTAGCAACCTGCTGGAGGAAAGCAACTGGCAGGTTGATTTTTTTATACATAAAGTAGGTTTTTGCTAAAATTCAGCGAAATATAGAATACATCGAAACTTTGAAGGATAAGAATTTATAAATTAAAACCTCTTTTCGTTTCAATTTAGCTTATCACAATCGGCACATGCAGTTCAGATCGTTTTAGACGGACTGACCTTTCTTAATTTTTCTTGTTATTTCCACGTTCTCGGGAGGAAATTGAGGAAGGATGTAGAAGGTAAAAGGGAATTATTTGGTATAGGCTACCAAGGTAGGAATAATGAGGTGGAGACGAATTGGGAATAAATAAAAATAGTAAAGTACACATATTTATTGTCGGTCTAATGATAAGCGTAGTTTTATTGTGCGGGGGCAATCAAGCACAAGCAGCGGGGTTAGGCGGAGATGTATTCATACCTGATACAGTTCCCGTAAACGCTGAAACAAATGGTATTAATAGAAATATTTTTATATACACAACCTCAAGTGATTTTGCTGTTAATGCTGCTGGCCTAGAGGACGTTGAAATTTCTAATGATATAGGGGATGGAGCGATAGTACTTAAATCAGATACATTAAAAGGCGTTTATACATCGAATATAATAGATACAAGTGAATTTGATAATCTTGTGTTTTCTTGGAATAGTGATACTCCAGAGGGTACCTCAATTCAGGTTGAGGCAAGGGTATTTGCAAAGACTTTAGACTCTAATGGACATTTGGCTGAAAAATGGTCAAATTGGCTTTCATGGGGAACCTGGGGAACATTTATGAAAAGAGCGTCCGGTACAGGTATTACCGATGACTCGGTAGCTTATGTTGATACTGATACCCTAGTTATAAAAGGTAGTAATGGGCAAACCGCTAATAAAATTCAATATCGAGTAACATTGAATACTAATATATACGGAGTAACTCCTTCAGTTCGTTTAATATCAGGGACCCTAAGAAATACTATTCCCGACCAAGGGATTAACAATGAATTTACATATGATCAATATTTATCAAACTCGAAGGTCCTTGATGTACCAAGATTTTCTCAGATGGTCAGGGATCCTTCAATAGCTAATTCTATATGCAGTGCAACCAGCATTGCAATGATATTGAATTATTATGGAACGCATATTTTGCCTGAAGAATCCGCTTGGGGCGTATACGATTATAACTATGATGGCTTTGGAAATTGGCCATTCAATACCGCATATGCCTCAAGCTTTGGATATAGGGCTTATGTAGATTATTCAACGATAGAAGGCTTAAAGAGAGAAATTTATGATGGACATCCTGTTGCAGTTAGTGTGGCATATAAAAATAGTGTAAATGTAAAGGCGAATTTACCCGTTGTAGATGGTGCTCCAATCGAATCAACGAACGGTCATCTGATTGTCGTATGCGGCTTTACAAATGAAAATGGAACTGACTATATAATAATAAATGATCCAGGTGCAGCCAATGATGAAGGAGTTAGAGTGAAGTATAAACTGGATCAATTTGAAGCGGCTTGGGCAAGGTTTGGGAACATAGCTTATATTATCCATGAAAAGGAAAATGGAACCGGATATGGAGCTCCTGACAAATTTGTTGCTGAGCTTGCTGCAACCTCCGAAAAACCAAAGGAATATATGCTAAAAAACAATGGTAATTTTATAGATATGAGTATCAATAATATAAAAACAATCATGATGACATCAGATGATGGTGCAACTTACCAATATTTAGATCCATCAAAAAAATTAACAATTACTGATAAAGCCAAAAAAGAAACTATTCCTACCGACTATATATTCATTACTGGAGAAGGGAAATCATATACTGCAAAGATAGAATAATTAGGCTGGGCCGCAAGAGCCGGTAGCAGGATAAAATACTTGTGGGACTATAATTCTAATATAATTATAATCCCACAGGTATTTTCGTTAAGTTGGGGGTGGTATTCGTGAATTCGCTGCGTTTTAGCATCATACATAAAAATAAATTGTTTTGTATAATATTCCTCTTACTATTTTCGCTGATGTCTGTGTATATGCCTCATAGCTATGTTGAGAACTCTGAGCATCATAATTATGAAAGTTCGTTTAACTTTATTATAAATAATAACAAACCAGTCGCAAATCTGAGAAAATTACTCGAGAAATTAAAGTCATTTGTTAACAAACTATTTAGGATGCCACAAATACTATCGAATAGGGTTGTTTTAGCAACTATTCTCTTAGTTTTGTTCAATATGCGACTAGGTCGCTATTCTAAAGTGTCTATTCTTCATGTATTCCTTTTCCTCTGTTTCTACTTCTATGGGAGTAAATACAAGCACAATATGAATCACTCTGATTTGTTACCATTAATGGGTGTCTAGCAACTAAAAAGAAAGCGATTTTAGGAGGATTGACTATGAGTTCATTTTCAAGATCAAAAAATAGAGGATATTACCCGGATCCGAATCATGGCGGCGGGCATTATAAAAGGCCGCATGGCTCGGGAGGAATACTGGGTAAAATCTTAGAGGCCTTGACAGGTTCGAAAA
>JAUZPJ010000112.1 GCA_030706025.1 Bacillota bacterium
ATTAAGTTTGAATTGTTCAGTAAAAATCTTTCTGACCTGCTTTGCCTCATTTTTTCGCATAAATCCATGGTCGACAAAGACACAGGTCAATTGATTTCCTACCGCACGATGAACCAAGGCCGCTGCAACAGAAGAATCGACCCCCCCGCTTAGAGCGCATAAAACACGCCCATTGCCGACCTTAGCACGGATCTCAGCGACTTGCAACTCAATAAAGGATTCCATTGTCCAATCCCCTACACAACCACAAACGTCGAAAAGAAACTTTTCTAACATGGCTTGTCCATCCGGAGTATGTTTTACTTCGGGATGAAATTGCACGCCATAAAAATGTCGTTCAACATCCATCATTGCTGCGACCGGAGTATGTCCGGTGTGAGCTGCGACTATAAAACCCTCGGGTAACGTTTTCAAAGAATCACCATGGCTCATCCAACATGGCCGTTCCCCACTCATACCTTCCCATAAATCCGTTGCAGCATCAACCGTGAGTATCGCATTTCCATATTCGCTGGCGTCCGGATGTTCTACACTTCCGCCTAATTGTTGGGCCATTAGCTGCATTCCATAGCAAATCCCTAGGATGGGAATTCCCAAACGATATATCTCGGGATCTACTTTAGGGGCATTCGGTTGATTGACACTTGCTGGGCCACCCGAGAAAATAATCCCCTTAGGCCGACGAGCCCGAATTTCCTCAACGGACGTCTTGTAGGAAACCATTTCCGAATACACATGGGCCTCGCGCACACGGCGAGCAATTAATTGATTATACTGTCCCCCGAAATCCAGAACTAGAACGACTTCTTGTGTCACGTTTTATCATCACCATTTCCTATACAGATTAAAAGTCAATTACATAACTTCATAGGCTTCTTGCTTTAGGATACCAACATAGGGCAAGTTCCTATACTCCTCGTTGAAATCAAGACCATAACCAACCACAAATTCATCCGGTATCGAAAAACCATTGTAATCAGGAATAACATCCACTTGCCGACGGGCAGCTTTATCAAGTAGAGTAACTACCTTTACGCTCAGTGGATTACGTGCCTTTAAGTTTTCCTTCAAGTATTTCAAAGTTAATCCTGTGTCAACGATATCCTCAGTAACTAAAATATGAACATCGTCGACACTACGTTCTAAATCCTTAAGGATTCGCACGACACCAGAAGACTGTGTTGACATTCCATAGCTTGACAACGCCATAAAATCATACGCCAGCGGCAATTTGATCTCGCGTATAAGATCAGCCATAAAAGGGACGGCACCTTTAAGAATTCCCAAAACCAAGATTTTCTTACCCTCGTAATCGCGGGTAATTTCCGCTCCCAATTCAGCAACTCGTTTTTTTAAATCTTCCTGTGAAATTAAAATTTTTGCAATATATTTTTCCACGATAAAGCACCTCCGCTATCAACATATGTCAAAACTATATCAGAGGAAGGTCCATTGTGCAAATAAAATTAAGAGCAGGAATAGCTCCATTGCTGGATTTTCCCTGCCCTGGTTACATACCCTAAATATCTGGCTTTTGTATCGTTATCTTCTTTCCAATATCCTTAAACTCAAGTGTCATCGTCATGGGGTCGGACTTAGCTTTATTCTTCGCTTCGATCGTTGCTTTCACGAGCATATTATCAGACTTGCGAATATAAAGCGCATACTGGAACTCAGTCCAAAATACCTCCATCATTTGATTCTGTACACTAGGTTTCAAATTACAAACCCATACCTTGTCACCATTAACTTTCTCCTGTCCGCTAAGCACCACCTCTCCTAGCTCTTTCATTTGTAGAGACGACAGAGGATTGAGCTCCGCCAGAAAGACCTCCTGTGCGGCGGGGGCATTTGCAAACCGAATCCACTTCTTGCTAAAGGGATCTTTACTATAGGTAGAATCTCCGATTTTGATCATCTCGACTTCGCTTCCTACCAACTGCCCAAAAACTCGAGTGTTTTCTCCTTCTTTTTCTCCTTGAATCTGAGTGAGGACCCGATCCTTCCCGTCAACCCACTGATGCTGGGTCAAACTGTAGCGAAAAGAGGTCGCAGAGTTCAATCGTTCTATGCCGTGTGTGACTAAATTCGTGGGGTCTGGCTGCCAAAAAAGACGTCCGATAAGCCCCCCCATCAACACGATTCCGATACCGATAAGTAACCATAATCCTCTTTTCTTCATCACATGCCCCCCTGGCGGAGTTCTTACCTTACTATTATGTTAACCTGGCTTGCCCTATTCCACTTCGACTCCTTCTAAAGCATCCCAACATAAGAGGTTTCATTATTCTCTCTATGATAACCTCTTTAAAATAGTGTATCCATTGTTGATCTAATTAGAAATCCGCTTCCCACATCCTGCTCCCATCTGCATTCAAAAAAAACATAGATCCGATAAAACTGTAGGTTTTTTCAGAGCCATGTTTGATGAACTATATAAAGGATAAAGTAGCATTTAAGGGACATGCAGAATAACATATTACACCCCCCCAATTCTTATGACGTTCTCAAAAAGGGGGTGGACTATATGATTTTAGCCTTGGTCATAATTGCTGTATTGTTGTTAATAATCCTCAGAAGACTTGTTGTAGTTTAGAAAGTGAGACCTTTCACTAGTTGTTTAACTAATGAAAGGTCTCTCCTATTTACCTAGACGTTCAGTTTGCCATTACTAAATAAGCATCCTCCCGCGAACATTTAGAAGACATGCTGAATAGCATGTATTAGAAATCTCTTGTTTATATTTTAAATAAAGGAGAGCGAAAAAATATGATTCTAGCAGCATTAATCGTTATTATTGGCTTATTACTTGTAATCATTAGGGAATTGCATGAACTTCTAAGACGGCCGAATCCACCTCACCCACCGCATCCTCATCCGTGTCCAAACCCTTTTTAAGATGGTCCTGTCACACTCACACCTCGCTTCTTGCAGAGGCTGGGGTAAGCATCCCCAAAATCCGGAAAGACCTGACCGCAGGGACGATGGAACAACTAGAACAGTCTGTATGCATGTAACCAAAAAATAAAAAAAGAGGCTTCCCGCAAGTTCAGTGAACTCATGAAAAGCCTCTTAGTTGTATCCATACCCATTAAGGGTATGGATACTTTTTATTTGATTTCGTTACCCCAATGTTGTCCCAGAGGGTTTTTTGGGGTCTTAGACTCTTGGAGTGCCTGATATAAGCGGCTTTCAGCCTTTAGCTTACATCATGCCGCCCATTCCGCCCATGCCACCCATGCCGGCCATGGCTGCAGCTGCTCCGTTATCCTTTGCAGGAAGATCTGCAACCAAACATTCTGTTGTGAGAAGCATCGCTGCAATGGAACCTGCATTTTGCAGAGCCGAACGAGTAACCTTAGCTGGGTCAACAATCCCCGCGGCTATCATGTCTTCGTATACTTCAGTCAAGGCATTAAAACCAGTGCCTCTATTGGAGGTACGTACCTTTTCAACGACGACTGAACCTTCATGTCCAGCGTTGTTGGCGATTTGACGTAGTGGCTCCTCGAGTGCTCGGCGAACAATATTCACGCCAGTAGCCTCGTCTCCTGCTAAGTTAAGTGCATCTAAAGCTCCGATAGCATCGATCAGTGTCGTACCACCACCGGAAACAATCCCCTCTTCAACAGCTGCACGGGTCGCTGCCAAAGCATCTTCAATCCGAAGTTTCTTCTCTTTCATTTCAGTTTCAGTTGCAGCTCCTACTTGGATAACCGCAACACCACCGGCTAATTTAGCCAAACGCTCTTGAAGTTTTTCACGGTCAAAGTCTGACGTGGTTTCATCTATTTGTCGTTTGATTGCTTCAACACGCTTCTTAATGTTCTCCGTATCGCCTGAACCCTCGACAAGAGTAGTCTCTTCTTTGGTTACACGGACTTGGCGTGCACGCCCAAGCATGTCAATCGTTGTATTTTCTAACTTCAGGCCGAGATCCTCAGTGATAACTGTTCCACCTGTGAGTACTGCAATATCTTCAAGCATGGCTTTACGACGATCACCAAAGCCAGGTGCTTTAACTCCCACACAAGTGAATGTTCCACGGAGTTTATTGAGAACCAATGTTGCCAAAGCTTCCCCATCGATGTCCTCGGCAATAATCATCAATTGGCGACCAGCTTGTACTACTTTTTCCAATACTGGTAAAACGTCTTGAATAGAACTAATTTTCTTATCCGTGATGAGGATATATGGATCGTTAAGTATAGCTTCCATTTTCTCAGTATCCGTAATCATATAAGGAGAAATATAGCCGCGGTCAAATTGCATTCCTTCAACGACTTGAAGTTCCGTTGTCATTCCTTTGGCTTCTTCAACAGTAATAACGCCGTCTTTTCCAACCTTCTCCATAGCCTCAGCGATGAGTGTACCGATATTTTTGTCACTTGCCGAGATTGAAGCAACCTGAGCAATAGCCTCGCTAGTCTCTACAAGCTTCGCATTGGCTTTGATATCTGCAACAACAGCTTCAACTGCTTGCTCAATTCCACGTTTAATACCCATAGGATTAGCGCCAGCTGCGACATTTTTAAGACCTTCACGAATGATAGCTTGGGCTAAAACTGTAGCCGTTGTTGTTCCGTCACCTGCTACATCATTTGTTTTGGTCGCTACTTCTTTAACAAGTTGTGCTCCCATATTTTCAAATGGATCTTCCAATTCAATGTCACGAGCAATTGTTACACCGTCGTTGGTAATTAGAGGAGATCCGAATTTTTTATCGAGGACCACATTACGACCTTTAGGTCCGAGTGTTACACGTACTGCTTCAGCTAGAGCATTTACGCCGCGTTCTAAAGCGTGGCGAGCATCTTGATTAAAAACTATTTGTTTTGCCAAGGTTCATTCACTCCTTAAATTTTCGTTTCTAAAACTAGCCTACAATTGCTAAAATATCTGCTTCTTTGAGAATAAGGTATTCTTGAGCATCATACTTAACTTCAGTCCCTGCATATTTAGAGTAGATCACACGATCGCCTACGTTTACATCAAGTGCAATGCGGACACCCTTTTCCATTTTACCGGGACCTACCGCGACAACTTCACCTTCTTGTGGCTTTTCCTTAGCCGTATCCGGCATAATGATTCCACTCTTGGTTTTTTCTTCCATCGGTAATGCTTTGATGATCACACGATCTGCTAGAGGTTTAATGTTCATGAAGAAAAGTCCCTCCCTGATGTTTTTATTAAATTTATTTGTTATATTTGTTAGCACTCTATAGAGTTGAGTGCTAACAATATATCTATAATAATATGCAAGGGGCCGCGGGAAAGCAACCCCCCTATTAAACTGAATTCTGAATATATCCTTTATATACTCTCTCATTCTACTTATTGCTTAATATTCCATGCTATGATGAGATAAATGTGTTCTAACCCCTCCCCCGGAGCGAGTTCTAATTTACTCTAAATTCTATAATTGCCATATAACATTACTTTTATTCATGGTTTTCTATACTCAAATTTAACTGACGTTGAAAAACTTCTTCATACATAGACCCAAGCACTTCTCGGACATACTTATTCTCCAAATTTAGAAGGTAGATTTTTGTTTTGCCAATTTTTAAATTTGGGTCGGAATGCTCTCTCTCTATTAAAATAGTCTCCTTTAAAGAGTAACGAATAAACTCTTTGACTTGCGGGATCGACCGTCCTAGAAGTTCAGCCAAAGAAGCCCTGGCTTTTGTAGACGCAACGTACGGTAAACGAATCTGAAGCGCCCCAAGAATTTGGATCCCTTGTTCCAAATCTCTTTCCGGATGATACTCTGCTTCTGCTTCAGGTTTTTCACGAAGAACCCACTGTAATAGATTCTCCCCATCACAATAAGGAGTAAGTGTATGATGAACACTTCCCGCTACCCCAACAACCTTTACTTCTTTTCCCCAAGCCCGTACCTTTCTTAAGAGCGACAGAAAATCTCCATCCCCCGTGAGCATCAAAAACATGTCAAAGGCAGACTCTCGCGTCAGCAAAATTTCTTGGGCTTCAAGCATTATTTCCAAATCGGCTGCATTATGACGGATTCCGGTGCTTGCATAATTATTTTTTCCGTAGACATGACGTGTAAAGACATTTATTTTTTCAAACAACGTTTGTGTTCTCCAGAACTCTTCACGATCAAAATTGGCGTATAGATAGACAGCTATTAAATCAACATTAATTTTCACAGCATAATAATTAATAAATTCTACCAGCTGCTCCGGCGTTAATTCATGACCGCGCTCTAATAAACCAGTCCAAATATTTTCGTAATCGACAAATGCAATGGCTTTCATAACATTCACCTCACAAGCCATATATTACCATATCATACGCAAAAATTAGGACAGTCGTGACAAGCATTAAAAGAGCATGAACGATAAGAGAGATTGGAACGTTTCCAATCTCTCTTATCGTTCATGCTCCTATTTTCTTGCACATTCACTGGCTTCCCCTTTAAGGATCTGTATACCATGAGGAAGGGCCGGAGCAATCGCTGCAAAACATTCACTCACTGCTTTAGGACTGCCAGGCATATTGATAATGAGCGTTCGTTTCCTTAGGACCGCCACGGCCCGGCTTAACATAGCCTTGGGAGTAACTTTCAGACTCTCCAGCCGCATGACTTCCGCAATACCTGGTACCAGACGATCTGACACGGCTAAGGTAGCCTCAGGGGTAACATCGCGAAGCGAGAACCCTGTCCCTCCTGTTGTTAAAATCAAATCTAAACACACTTCGTCCACCCATTGACGCATTTTTTCCTCAAGTAATGGTTGCTCGTCTGGAAGCACGGCGTACTCCACAACTTCCCCACCGATTTCCTGGACAAGTTTTGCTAAGGTCGGTCCGGAAAGATCCTCCCTTTCTCCGCGAGATCCTTTATCACTTGCCGTAATAACACCCACTCGTAACATTAAACTATCACCTCGATGCTGTCTCCGACGCGGACCGGCCCACCTTCCAATAATCGAATAAAGATTCCTTCTTTAGGCATCACACAATCCCCAGCTTGATAATATATTGCACATTTAGAATGACATTCTTTACCAATTTGTGTAACTTCCCCGATGCTCGTTTCTCCTATTTTAAGCTTTGTTCCAACGGGAAGAGTGAACAGTTCAAGTCCTTCCGTCGTCAAATTCTCTGCAAAGTCCCCTGGTCCAACATCCAATCCTTTGTCCTGCATTGTCTTTATACTCTCCATAGCGAGTAAACTAACCATCCGATGCCAATCTCCGCCATGGGCATCTCCCTCAAGACCAAAACCCACCTTTAGAATTCCCTCTCCCACATTTTTCTTGCGCATTCCTTTTCTTTCACTCGTGCAAACTGCGACTATTTTTCCCACAATAAATTCCTCTCTTTCATCATGTTTTACCGCTATTTTTTCTTTGAATACTTACCAATTTTATCGCTAGGTGTGATGACCTACTCAACCCATGATTTTCAATCGAGTGCCTCAATTAACGCACAAAATGTCCGCTTTTTCCTCCGGATTTTTCAGCCAGATAAATCTCTCCGATCGTCATGGTCTTATCGATCGCTTTACACATATCGTAAATTGTTAATCCGGCAACGCTAACCGCGGTTAGGGCTTCCATCTCAACCCCAGTTTTGCCATAGACTTTTACGCTAGCCTCAATCTCCACCTCGTTAGGCTCCACAAGTTTAAACGTTAGTTTTGCCCCGGTGATGGCTAACGGATGGCACATGGGAATTAATTGCGAGGTTTGTTTTGCAGCCATAATTCCCGCGACTTGAGCCACTGCCAAAACATCCCCTTTAGCAATTTGTCCTGAGCGAATGCGGTCTAGGGTTTCTGGTTTCATTAATACTTTTCCCCGGGCTACCGCAACACGCGCTGTTTCATCCTTATCACTTACATCCACCATCCGAGCGCGTCCTTCTTGGTCAAAATGTGTTAAATCCAATTCTTACCCTCCAATCTGAGACATTACCCGTTTACCTTGCCAAGCCTCATTATTCATATGATGCTGTGCGGGTTTCCGCCAAACTGACTGTGCCAAAAGCTCTAAGACATCCTGATCAGTGCTTCCATTTCGTAAGGCCTCGCGTAAGTCCACCTCGTTTTTACTATGGAGGCAGGCTCTTAATTTTCCATCCGC
>JAUZPJ010000113.1 GCA_030706025.1 Bacillota bacterium
CTAACCAATTAGTCGTTGTGCAAACTGCACCTGCAGTACGGGTTGCTTTAGGGGAAGAATTTGGTTTAGAACCGGGGACGGTTGTTACTGGTAAAATGGTGGCTGCACTACGTAGACTTGGATTCGATCGTGTCTTCGACACAGATTTTGCGGCTGACTTGACCATTATGGAAGAAGCTAATGAGCTTGTACACCGTATAAAACATGGCGGGCGTTTACCACTACTTACAAGTTGCTGTCCGGCCTGGGTTAAATTCTTCGAGCATCAATTTCCAGATCTCTTAGACATTCCCTCAACCTGTAAATCCCCTCATCAAATGTTAGGAGCCTTAACTAAAACCTATTACGCTAAAACGTTGGGCATTGATCCCAAATCCATTACAGTTGTTTCCGTGATGCCTTGCGTCGCCAAAAAATATGAAGCGGCTCGACCGGAACTAATGCTAAGTGCTGACTCTGCGGATGTAGATATCGTTATTACCACGCGTGAACTTGCTCGAATGATCCGCGAAGCCAGTATTCATTTTGACCATCTGAAAGATCAGGAATTTGATCATCCCTTAGGTGAGTCGACAGGTGCTGCTGTTATTTTCGGGGCAACCGGGGGAGTTCTCGAAGCAGCTCTTCGGACGGCTTATGAGATTCTAACGGGTGAAACCCTGGAAAAAGTGGAGTTTGAGGTTCTCCGAGGGATGAACGGAATCAAAGAAGCCGTTATCCCGATTGCTGGGCAGGATTATCGAATTGCGGTTATTAATGGTTTGGGTAACGCGCGCTCTGTTCTTGAGAAAATACAAGCTGGGGAAATCAATTATGACGTGATTGAGATTATGGCTTGCCCCGGTGGCTGTATTGGCGGCGGTGGACAACCCTATCATCATGGCAACATGGATATTCTTAAATCTCGAGCTGCTGCCATTTACGAGGAAGACCGTGCCAAGCCCTTGCGCAAGTCGCATGAGAATTTGGCCATTGTCGCTCTGTATAAAGACTATCTGGGCGAACCTTACGGAGAAAGAGCCCATCAATTGTTGCATACCAGTTATACTGCACGCAAGAAAATCTAAAAGTAAACATAGAAATAATACATCGGCCGTGCTGGGGTCTCTGGGACGGTGGATTTAGAAAAAACGTTTATCTGATTGTGAAGATTATTGATTCAGAGCAAAAGGAGAAGGGTTAAATTAAGTTATTGCTGCCTTCTTACTTTGTGGAAGGCTTTTTTATTTTATTTGGAGGATAAAAAAGCGTGGACATAAGAATCGGAGTCGTTGGTATCGTTATTGAGGAATTTGAAAGTGCTAACAAGGTCAATGAAACTTTGCATGAGATGGCTAGCATTATCGTCGGGAGAATGGGAATACCTAGGAAGGAAAGAGGAATATCGATCATCTCGTTGATTGTTGAAGGGACTACTGATGAAATTAGTGCTATGACTGGAAAACTAGGTAAGATTAGAGGAATTAACATTAAATCAGCCTTAACTAGAAAATTGGGGGAGTAAATTTCTTTTGGTAGTTGATATATACGACAAATAACTAAAAGTAATCAATAAAAAGGAGTTTAGGCTATGTATGATTGTAAGTCGAAAAAGGCAACGGAGTTTATTGATGACGGTGAAATTCTGGACACCCTTACCTATGCACAGGAAAACAAACGAAATCGCGAACTGATTGATAGCCTGATAGAACGTGCAAAAGATTGTAAAGGCTTAACTCATCGAGAGGCTACTGTTCTGCTGGAATGTGATTTGGAAGATGAAAATGAAAAAATGTTCAAACTAGCAATGGAAATTAAGCAAAAGCTTTACGGCAACCGTATTGTCATGTTTGCTCCACTATATCTTTCAAACTACTGTGTAAACGGCTGTGTGTACTGCCCCTATCACAATGAAAATAAAAATATATCTCGTAAAAAACTTTCGCAGGAGGATATTGTACGAGAGGTTATCGCCTTGCAGGATATGGGGCACAAGCGCTTGGCTTTAGAAACAGGAGAAGACCCTGTAAACAATCCAATTGAGTATGTTTTGGAAAGCATGAAGACCATATATAGTATTAAGCATAAAAACGGAGCTATCCGCCGCGTCAATGTAAATATTGCTGCAACAACCGTAGAAAATTATCGCAAGCTTAAGGAAGCTGACATTGGTACTTATATACTTTTCCAGGAAACTTATAACAAAAAAAGTTATGAGGAGCTGCATCCCACAGGACCAAAGCATAACTACGCCTATCATACCGAAGCGATGGATCGTGCCATGGAGGGCGGTATTGACGATGTGGGAATTGGAGTTTTGTTTGGCTTAAATATGTATCGTTATGACTTTGTCGGTTTGCTCATGCATGCTGAGCATTTAGAGGCTGCAATGGGTGTAGGGCCACATACCATCAGCATTCCACGCATCCGTCCCGCCGATGATATAGATCCCAAAAATTTCTCCAATGCAATTTCAGATGATATTTTTGCAAAAATTGTGGCTGTTATTCGCATTGCCACCCCTTATACTGGGATGATTATTTCCACCCGTGAATCGCAAAAAACCCGTGAGCATGTGCTGAAATTGGGCATATCCCAGATAAGCGGAGGTTCAAGCACTAGCGTTGGCGGATATGTTGAGCCGGAAGCACCGGATGATAACTCGGCTCAATTCGAAGTAAACGATACACGCACATTGGACGAGATTGTAAACTGGCTCTTGGGATTCGGCTATATTCCAAGCTTCTGCACCGCGTGTTATCGTGAAGGGCGTACAGGTGATCGTTTTATGAAACTTGTAAAGGCCGGGCAGATTGCAAACTGCTGTCAGCCAAATGCTTTGATGACACTTAAAGAATATTTAGAGGATTATGCTTCGCCGGATACCAAGAAAAAGGGTGAGGCAGTCATTGAAAACGAGATTCCCTGCATACCAAATGAGAAGGTTCGGGCAATTGCAATAGAGCATTTGAACGAAATTAAGGAAGGAAAGCGAGATTTCCGTTTCTAACAGCCTTCTTTATACTAGCCAATCGCCCCGAGCAATTGGCTAATGCTTTGGAGAATCACCAGATTAAATGCGTGGGGAAATTCCTGGAGGATATAACGTGAACTGTAGAATAGAAAAGGACAATATCGGAGAAGGGAAGATTCCGGACAATAACTATTATGGAATTAACACAAAACGAGCCCAAGAAAACTTCAATTTAGGTTCGAAAAATGTCAACGTGAAGCTTATCTATGAAATGGCTTTAATCAAAAAGGCTGCAGCCATGGTCAATCTGAGATTGAAGCAACTGACGGAGGATAAAGCAAAGGCCATAATTAAGGCAAGTGAAGAAGTTATTGAAGGGAAATTTGATCAGGAATTTATCGTAAGTGCTTTCCAAGGGGGAGCAGGTACATCCACAAATATGAATGTCAATGAAGTTATTGCCAACAGGGCAATCGAGATATTAGGTGGAACAAAAGGCAACTATGACCTTATACACCCTCTGAATGATGTGAATATGTCGCAATCGACAAACGATGTTTATCCTACTGCCCTGAGAATTGCTGCTATTCATCTGCTTCGTGCGTTAAGCTATTCTCTGGCAGATCTTCAAGATGCTTTACAGGAAAAGGAAAATGAGTTTGGTGATGTCCTTAAACTTGGCCGGACAGAGCTGATGGATGCTTTGCCAATGATGTTGGGACAGGAGTTCGGTGCGTATGCCAAGAGCATAGAGAGAGATCGCTGGAGGATTTATAAGGGAGAAGAGCGGTTGAGACAAATTAATCTGGGAGGAACGGCCATCGGCACGGGCATCAATGCTTCTCATGAATATATCTTTATGATCACGGATACTGTTCAGGAGTTAACTGGCTTAGGCCTAGCGCGATCGGACTATCCGATTGATATAACCCAAAATAACGATGTCTTTGTGGAAGTTTCTGGGCTTTTAAAGGCATGCAGTACTAACTTGCTGAAAATATCCAATGATTTAAGGTTGCTGGCTTCAGGTCCCAAGGGAGGTTTGGGAGAAATAGAACTCCCTCAGATGCAGGCCGGTTCTACGATCATGCCTGGAAAGGTAAACCCGGTCATACCGGAAATGATTGGTCAGGTGGCAATGAGAGTTATGGCCAATGACTATGCAATTACGTTGGCAGCCTCTTCTGGGCAGCTCGAACTTAATTCATTTGTGCCCCTGATCGCGGAAAGTTTGTTGGAGTCGCTCGAACTTTTAAATCAGGGAGTCATTTTGTTCCGAGAAAAATGCATCGCAGGCATTAAAGCCAAGAAAGAAAAATGCCAGGAAACCCTCGAAAAATCTACGGTACTGGCTGCAGCTCTTGTCCATCACCTAGGGTATGACCAGGCTGCCCAAATAGCTAGAAAAGCTTTAAGGGAAGGCAAGACAATACGAGAAGTTATGAAGGAAGAAACAACGTTTCCGGATTCCTGGATTGCTGAGATCCTTAATCCATTGGAAGTAACAAAGCCGGGGATACCGGGGAAGACAAGAAAAATGGTTTATGGAGGGAATTTGGATGAGCTTAAATGATGCACCAAGGGGAGTAAGAATCCATTTAGCCCTTTTTGGTAAAAGAAATGCGGGAAAATCCAGCGTGATTAATGCACTGACAGGACAGGAAACTGCCATAGTATCTGAGGTGAAAGGGACAACGACTGACCCTGTTTTCAAAGCGATGGAAATCCTGCCTATCGGACCCTGTGTTATCATCGATACGGCCGGGCTTGATGATGTCGGAGAGTTAGGAGAGCTCAGGATCAAGAAAACCTTGCAGGTTCTCGATAAAACAGATGTTGCCCTGCTCATTGTCGATATTCAGGCTGGAATCAGTGAAGAGGACCGTTTGATCCTTGATAAGTTCAAGGAAAAGAAGAAGTCCATTATTGTTGCCTTAAACAAGGTGGATACCTTGGAAAACACAGACCCAGAAAAGATAACGACTCAGCTGCAAGAAACTTTAAACGTTCCGGTCGTTGCTGTATCCGCTCTAAAAAAACAGGGGATTAAAGAATTAAAAAGTGCCATTATCTCGGTTATCCCAGAAAATGAAGATACTTTTAAACTAGTTGGGGATTTAATCAACCCGGGGGACTTTGTTGTATTGGTTACACCGATTGATAAGGCAGCTCCCAAAGGGAGGCTGATTCTTCCGCAGCAGCAGACAATTCGAGACATTTTGGAAAGTGATGCGATGGCAATTGTTACTAAGGAATACGAACTTAGAGAAACCTTAGGTAATCTGGCTAATAAACCGAAACTCGTTATCACCGATTCACAAGTGTTCCTCAAGGTGGCGGCAGATACGCCCAAGGATATCTTAATGACCTCATTTTCAATCCTATTTGCCAGACAGAAAGGTGATTTAACAGAGTTTATCCGCGGTGCTAAAGCAATTGACAAGCTTAAGGATGGAGATAAAGTTTTAATCGCCGAAGGGTGTACTCATCACAGACAATCAGATGATATAGGCAGTGTAAAGATACCCAGGTGGATTCGTCAGAGAACAGGTAAACAGATAGAATTTGAATTCTCGGCCGGAGCAACCTTTACGGATGATGTCAAGAAATATGCCCTAATTGTGCACTGTGGGGCCTGCATGATGAATAGAACCGGGATGCTCAGTAGAGTAGCTAGTGCTAAAGCTCTGAATGTACCCATAGTCAACTATGGTATTCTGATCGCATATGTGCAGGGATTACTGACTAGAGCCCTTGAACCATTCCCGTTAGCCAAAATGATCTTGGAAGAAGAACTGCTACCCTCGATGGGGGGATGATTTGTGAATAAGCACAATTTAATAGAGAAGGCTTATCAAACCAACGACCTCTCAAAAGGGGAAATCATCTTTCTCTTTGAATCCATAACCCCGGAGGAAAGAGAGGATCTCTTCAGCAAAGCTATGCAAACCAAACAAGCATACTACGGAAATAAAGTCTATTTGAGAGGGCTTATCGAGTTTTCGAACATTTGTCGGCAAGACTGCCTATACTGCGGAATCAGGGCTTCCAATACGAAGGTAAAGCGTTATCGGTTAATTCCCGAGGAAATCTTAGCGTGCTGTGATAAAGGGTATGAATTAGGTTATCGCACATTTGTCTTGCAAAGCGGTGAAGATCTTTGGTATACAGAGGAGATACTCAGTGCGTTGATTCAACAAATCAAGAGGCGATATGATGCGGAGGTAGCGGTTACCTTATCGATCGGAGAGAGAGATGTGGAAACCTATCAAAAACTCTTTGCCTCCGGTGCAGATCGTTTTTTGATGCGGCACGAAACGGCTTCGCAAGAGCTGTATGGAAAGTTACATCCGACGATGAGTTTTGAGGATCGACGGGCCTATTTAAATGCTTTGAAGGGGATCGGCTTCCAGGTGGGAGCTGGATTTATGGTTGGGCTTCCCGGACAAACGCCTATTGATTTGGCAGAAGATCTCCACTATTTGAAGAAACTTCATCCGGATATGATAGGGATTGGACCCTTTATTCCGCATAGTGAGACTCCCTTGGGATCAGAAAAGGGGGGAACTATCAATGATACATTAGTGATGGTGGCCTTAGCGCGGCTGCTTATTCCGGATAGCCTTATTCCGGCCACGACAGCACTAGGCACTCTCCATCCGCTAGGGAGGGAGATGGCCTTAAAAGCAGGCGCCAATGTTGTTATGCCTATCATTACACCGACATCGGTGAGGAAACAATACGCACTATATGAAAACAAGATTTGTGGAGACGATCATCCAGAGGATTGTCGTTACTGTATCGAGCGAAGAATTCAGACAGTGGGGCTAGAAGTGGATCTAGGGAGAGGGGATAGTTGGCAGTTCCTTTCAAATGCATAGACGGACGAAAGATCTTCCAATTGTTCCACAAAGATGCCTCAGTACTGAGCTCAAACCTGATAAGCATATAAGTAAAACAGATGACCAACCGTGGCTTCAAGAGCCTGAAGTTAGGTCATCTGTTTTGGGAATGGTACAGGTGAGATTAGCTGGACGCGGATTCAAGAATTGAATCGTTAAGATTTGCTTGTCCTAGTGTCCCAGTTGCGTTGTTTTGGCCGCTATCTCCAAACTTAGTAATCAAATAAGTTGAGGTAGCACCGAAAGCTGTATGAGATATAAACTCAGCTAATACAGTGTTGGGAGAACCTGGAGATATTTTAGTTGCACCTAAAGTACCTAAAACACCATATAGTAAGGCCCATGAGGATTGACCAAAAATAGAACCTTTAAGGACTGCTTTATTTTTCCCTGTCTTTGATAATACATATGTGAATATTACACCTAATAAACTAGCCACTGTCGAATCTGCCAAATAACCGATAATTCTTCCCTTCTTTTGAGTGAGTGTATGAGAAGGTAAAAATATTCCTAAAGCCCTTTCGGGACTGCCCATTTCTATCCACTTAAGTTCTTTAAATATTGTATTTAAAGTAAGTTTTACAGTGTTTGCTCCCAAACCAGCAACGATACCTAACAGCATTTTATCCTTAATTTTTAGCATAATAATATCAGCTCCTTCTCTGTATTTATTATTGTATTAATCATCATTTGCTATCCAGAGAATAAGTGGAAACTTTTTGATTCTATGGAATATTAATGTTAGATTTAAATTTAATTATACTAAACATATTCGAAGGTCTTTGCAGTTGTTGAATATTTATAAGATTATCCTCTTTGTTCCTGTATTTCATTTTTTTTCATTAATATCTAACCATTTTAAAAGTGTTTTATGCATATTAATATGTTAAAATATAAGTCTATTCATTATGGTTACCCCTATTGTGGTTATAGGACGTAACGTAATTAAAGCAGTTAAAACCATAGGAAAAGTCTGAAGCAGTTTAACATGTTATAGGGAGGAAATACTTGTGAAAAATTCGACAAAATGCGTAATAGCTTGCTCTACAATCCTCCTATTTTCCGGATG
This sequence comes from Bacillota bacterium, assembly GCA_030706025.1. Taxonomy (GTDB): domain Bacteria; phylum Bacillota; class Desulfitobacteriia; order Desulfitobacteriales; family Desulfitobacteriaceae; genus Desulfosporosinus. The sequence continues at coordinate 7,925 of JAUZPJ010000113.1, forward strand.
TGTCATAAGCAAACCCCAGCCAGCAACAACCGTTGCCATTGAATTAGCAAAACCTATAACCAATAACACTCAACATTCACCAACTGAATCAAATTCTACAAATACAACATCTCCCGCTAGTAAAACGACAAGTTCTGCTCAACCAGTAACTAAACCTCAATCGCAAGATTCACAAGC
>JAUZPJ010000114.1 GCA_030706025.1 Bacillota bacterium
TTCAAACCACTTATACCGGCTGTTCGATGTCAAAAGGAGTGTATGGGCAACGAATAAAGTTGGAATCATCAAGAAATTTAGGACTGCAAAAATCGGATTGGAGAAAAAGAAATAAGAAAAGGATAGAGCTACTATGGATATCCCCAGCAGACCTGTAAACGTGAATTTTAGTTTTGGCCTCTTCTCTAAATTCCAGAATACAAAGGAATACAGTGCCAATAAGTATAGAGGATAGGACAAACCTAGAGGTTTTTCAAAGAACAATAGATTAAACAAGAGACCAAGTGCCAGAGAGCCAATTAAGAGATAACTATTCTTCTTGTTTGCTATGGTATCATTCGTGTTTTCTATTTGTTGAAGACTAATTAGCTCCATCGGAAATACCTCCAACTACGTCTGGTTTGTATTCTAAAATATCCCCTGGTTGACAGTCCAAAGCCCGACAAATCGCCTCCAGAGTAGAGAACCGAATCGCCTTTGCTTTATTATTTTTTAAAATAGAAAGGTTTGCCAAGGTAATATCAACTTTTGCGGCTAGTTCTGACAAACCTATTTTCCTCTTTGCCATCATGACGTCCAAGTTTACGATGATTGCCATTTTCAGCATCCTTTCCTTAGATTGTTAAATCATTTTCTTCCTTAACCTCTATGGCTTGACGGAAAACTTCAGCGAGCACTATAGAAAAAAGTCCTGCAATGATAAACACCATAGTAATGATCGCCGTCAAAACAGAGTTGTAGAGAAAAATCTTTAAAATATAAGCTGCAGCAATTATAAAGCAAGCCCATCCAACTCGGTTCAAACTTTTTACATTATCCATCATAAAAGGGTTTCTTCGATTTAAGGTCTTAAAGATCTTCCGAATTTCATTCACTAATCCAAGGCAGACGATTCCCGTTATATATAGGAATCCAAGTAAAAAATTATAGTTTTCGCTAGTCGTTAAGTAAAGAGCATTCATATACCATTTCAGTACAAAGGGTAGAGTGATAAGGATTCCAAGCCCACCCAGAAACACCATATCTAGAATCCGTTTAACGAGACCAGACAAGCCCTTTTCGTCCAATATTACCATAGTTTGTTCGAGTCCTCCTTTGTAACATATTGTTTATGAAATTAGTATAAGGCTAAGGTTAATAAATAGCAATAAATATTTATTGATTTTCGATAAATATTTATTGCTATTTATTTTCTAATAACAGAAAGAAAGGTCAACCTACACATAGAAAGACTACCTCGTAAGAGATAGTCATTAGTCTGTTTTACCTGGATATGACCTACTTTTCCACGGTTAATGCAATTTATATTGAATTATTTATCTAGAACTAAGCCAAGATAGTAGCAAGAAATCAAAAGAATGGACAAGCGTAAAATGGAAATTTCAAGCCTTAAATCAGTTAGACCGATCCACTTTTTCCTTCTAATAAGTTTTGTCTTAATGTTTATATGGTCTGCATATAAACCCTACGAATTCGGCACCTGGTTTCTAGAGGTTACTCCAGTTGTTTTGGGGGCACTTATTATTATTTATACCTATAATAAGTTCCGTCTCACCACCCCGGTTTACTTGCTTTTATGTTTGGGGGCAATAATAGTTCTCATCGGCGGGCATTACACTTATGGCAAAGTGCCACTGTTTAACTGGCTAAAGGATTCTTTTCATCTTGGGAGAAATTATTATGATCGGTTTGGGCATTTTGTTAATGGTTTCGTTTGGGCCCTTACTTTAAGGGAAATCCTGCTGCGAATAACTCCCTTCAAAAAAGGGAAATTGCTCATAATCATTGTTCTCGGATTAGTCCTTGGGGTAAGTTCTCTTTATGAATTAATTGAGTGGTGCGCAGCAATGATGTTGGGCGGAGGCGCAGAGGCTTTCCTCGGACTTCAGGGAGATATATGGGATACACATTGGGACATGTTTCTTGCATTAGCTGGGGCTATAGTTTGCTTGTTAAGTTTATCCTCGACTCATGACCAATTTTTAATCGACGATCGAAGTTAAGTAGCACCGTAGCTCAATAAAAACCCATTTATCCTGCCTCACTGCCGTTGATAGAAGGTTTGTTTAATACGGTTTTAATAAATACGCTTAAGATTTCCGGATCGAACTGGATACCGGCATTTTTTCGTAGTTCTTCAAGAGCAATTACTTCTGGCAAGGCACTACGATAACTCCTTTCACTAGTCATTGCATCATAAGCATCAGCTATAGCTATGATTCTCGCTTGCAGCGGTATTGTTTCCCCCTTTAAGCCTTTTGGATAACCCATACCATTCCATTTTTCATGATGACATAAGACGTACTCCGCAATTTCTGACATCTCATTAACTGCACTGAGTATTCTATAACCTATCTCCGGATGACGCTTTATTTCCTCCCATTCATCCTCGGTTAATTTTCCCTGCTTATTGAGAGTGGTTTCTTCTATTGCTATTTTTCCTATATCATGAAGCAACCCAACTGTTTTAAGCTCCTCGATATCTCCTTCTTGTAAACCAAGGGCTTCCCCAAGACTTTTGCACAATCCCGAAACTCTATAGGAGTGTTGTTCTTCTCGTTTATTTTTTTCATGAAGAGTACCAATGATGGCATTAATGGTCTTTCCTCTCATACTTGGACTTTCAAAGAGCTTTTTCTTATACATTCGATCCTCGGCTTTTTTGAATATCTCTAAAATATTTTCTTCCGCATTATGCTTGGTTTCCCAACCAAATGAAACAGATAGTTCAACAGAACCTACCTGTTCTTTTTGGGCGTGTACTTTAATACGTTTAACAACTTGTTCTGTTTCTATAGCACTTGTCTTAGGTAACAGAATGACAAATTCATCCCCACCAAGCCTAGCAATAATATCATCTGATCGGCAGCCTTTTGCGATTGTTGAACCTACCTTCTGCAAGAGTTCATCTCCCATGGTATGACCGAAAGAATCATTGACAAGCTTTAACCCGTTCACATCGGCCATAACGATGGTCAGAGGAAAATTCCTTGGTACATCCAGCCGCTTTAATTCCTCTTCAAAAAACCTTCTATTATATAGACCTGTTAGTACGTCATTGTAGCTTAAATACTCAAGTTTCTTTTCCAATTGTTTACGCTCACTAACATCTCTCAACAAGGCATGGAAAACTTGTTTACGATCGAGTAGGATAGATGTCAACATGATCTCAACAGGGAACTCAATGCCATCCTCTTTCTTATGCCACCATTCGAATTTCACGTTACCAATGGCCTCTGCTTGTTTATTGATAACTTCGGCTTTTTCTTTAGAAGGAATTCCATCAGGTTGATATTCGGGTGAGAGCTCCCATGGATTTTTACCAATGATTCTTTCTTTAGAATCAAATCCCAATAATCTAGTCGATGCTGGATTACAATCAATAATCCTATTTCCTTCCATTATTAAGATTGCATCTGAAGAACCCTCAAACAGCTTTCGAAAGGTGTATTCACTAGCGACTACTTGTTGTACAGAAGCCTGGAGTTCTTCATTTTTTCTCCGCAAATCATGCATTAATCTAATATCTTGAATTACAAGAATTACACCTAGCAGATCATGGATTTTATCATCAATGATTTGCTTGTAGGAGATATTTACGGGAATTTTTTCGCCACTTTTCTTCAATAGATTTATATTATTAAATTTACTGTTTTCTTTCAAAGTATTTATTAAAAATTGTCCTCTTTTTTCTTCAAGAATAACATCAATCTCCTGGTTTAGCAGTTCTTCTTCTTTAAATTCGAGCAAACTTAAAGTATGTTTAGATATTTTTATAATCTTACCTTTTCCGTCCAACAATATGACCATATCCATAACTTCCTTAACAACTTCTTCAAATATGTATTTTTCCGGAAGTCTTAAAAACTTATATTTAGTAATCACCCTGTAAGTACCTAAGATCATTATTATGGAATACAATTGCCCCATTAAAGGGAATTGTATCCTTGTAAGTGACGGAAGTATGGATTGAGTCAACAAATTTAAAATAAAAGGAATCACACTACAGGCAACTAATATAAAGGATTGCTTTTTGATCCTTGGATCATTCGTTTTTAAACCCCAAATGAGTAAGGTCAGAATACTGATTAATAGAAATGAAAAATTGTACAAGAAATCTCCAATGTAAAAGGTATTGGCAATAAATTCGGACGTCTTAACACCTTCACCAAATAAAAAAACTGCCATGTAAAAGAAAATTCCTGCTGGCAAAAATATCAAAATCTTGACGGCTCTATTTTTCAAAATTGGATTCTCCGTAATTAATAGAACTAAAAATAACGTGAGAGCACTAAAGCTACACCACCCGATGGACGATATCTTGTTCCAAAAGGAAAATATAGTTTTGTCGTGTGATATATAGGCGAAGGAATAAGCGAACGACCATATCGCGTAACTGGTACTCAAAAGTAAAAATACTTTATGAACAATGGATTTCGGGTTTTGGGTGAACGTATAAATACCAATGTATGCATAAATAAACGCAGAAGCTAATGATAAAGCCGAAAACAAACTCTCTTTACCCATTCCACTCTCAACCTCAAACATTTTTGATATTTTAGATATTTTAGATTATATCATAATCGAAGATGTTCACAAACCTTTGTCAAGACCTCAAGTATGCATAAATGATTAACCCCGAATACCTTGTATTCGGGGTTATTTATAAGAATTAACACTCGATTCTCTTCAATATTAAAATTCAATGAGTATGAAAGATGAAAGCTCATTAAATCAAGGGACTTTTATCTCCTTTGTAATAAATAACCAGTCGATGGAGTGCTCGTGTACAGGCAATGTACAGTAATTGGCGATCAAAATCACTCGCATAGTTTTCTTTATTAACATCGTAAACGATCACAACATCAAATTCTAATCCCTTTGCCATATAAGTCGGAATGACTAGTGCACCTTTTATAACTTCTCCGCCTCGAGGTTTAATAAGTGTTAGCTGCACCGATTTTTTCAACCGACTAAACACCTTTTCTGCATCCTCTTGAGTCTTACATATGACTGCTACGGATTCATACCCCTGATCTGTATAATTCGTTATAGCTTCTATGATCGACTGATCCATCGCCTCCAAGGTTTCTTGACGGATAACCATGGGTTCCTCACCATACCGTTCAATAGAACAATAATCGCGTTGGGTACGTTCACCTAGTAGATTCTGTGTGAAGGTATTGATTTCACAGGTTGACCTATACCCTTTATTTAAAGACAACTTAATGGTCTTACCTTTATTGAGTATCTCAGAAATATCGTCGTAGATTGAACCGTCTATTGTTTTTTCAATCGTTTGATGAACGTCTCCTAAGACAGTATAGGTTGCATTATTGTACAGAATCTTAAAAACCTCGTACTGCAGAGGAGTGTAATCCTGGGCTTCATCAATGACCACATGTTTGATCCCGGAAACCACATCATTCCCTTCGATTTTTAACTTCAGATAAAGAAGCGGAGCGTAATCTTCATAGTGTACTTGCCCCTCTTGTAGATCTTGAAGAGTTGTTGAAATAATTTCTTCAATCGTCTCTGGAAGTGTTAGACCTTGCGACAACTTGAGCAAAAGCCCGTGGTTCTTGAAAAGCAGCGTATACAAGTGTCTATAATCAACCTTCGTGAATTTTTGAATTCGTTTCCGAAAAGCCACGGCCTGTTTAATGGCTAATAATCGACTGAATGACTTTATTTCAAACTCGTGCCCTTCAGTTTTTTCTACAATCTTTTCCAAGCGTTTGAGTCTCTTTTTCTGTAATGGGTGAACCTTTTTCAAAAGGATCGTCTCGATTATTTTGAGCTGTTTGGCGATCGGAATACCAATATCATTGCGTAGAAAACGGTTCTTTAGCTGTTGCCTCGTCGCTAGAATCATTCCGTTATAATAGACATCCTCGAAGACAATAAGCCGATGCGCGTAATACCATAATAGTCTATCAAGAATTTGCTTAAATACCCTCGAGCCCTTGAAATCGATGCTTTGCCGCCGACCGTCATCAACGGTCTTCGCACGGGAATGTATCAATGATTCAAGCTGCATATCCCTTGTTTCTTCCCCAAACCTGCCTTGAAAAGCCTCTAAGACTAGATCGTCAAAGATGCTTTGCCTCACGTTTTCTTCCCCCAGTTCAGGGAGGACACTCGAAATATAGTGACTAAAAACGGCGTTTGGAGATATTATAATGACATCCTTAGAACGCAGATTGGAATTAAGACCCTCATAAAGGAGGAAGGCAATCCTATGCAGAGCAATCGATGTTTTGCCACTGCCCGCTACACCTTGTACGATTAAGAGCTCATGATTCCTATCCCGAATAATTACGTCTTGTTCCTTTTGAATCGTTTCAATAATATTTTTCATTTTGGCGGAAGTATTATGACTTAATACTTCCTGTAGTATTTCGTCGGTAATCCTGACACTACAATCGAAAAAGTATTTCAGCTCCGAATTTCGAATCTTATATTGCCTTTTTAAAGAAACATCTCCCCGACTAATCCCTGCCGGAGTGTCATACATTACTTCACCTAGTTCATACCTATAAAATATACTCGAAATCGGTGCGCGCCAGTCATAAACGTAGACTTGACCTGTGTTCTTATCCATTAAATTGTAAAGCCCAATGTATATTTTTTCTTTCTCACTGAAGCCCTTTTCTATAAAGTCAAACCGGCCAAAGTAAGGTGAGTCTATCATTTTCGTGAGGTTCTTGATACGCCTTGGATTGTAATTTGAGATATGATTATTAACTTGCATAAGATGCAGGTTTATATCGATAAGACTCTCAAAGTCACTCGAAACATGAACGCTGTTTTCATACATATCCTTTCTAGCGGCAATTAAATCACTCTTTTTCTCTTCTAAATTCTTCGCTTCCTTTTCCAGTTCTTTGTCGATAAAGTCCAATGTCTTCGTAAGATACTCAATCTCCTCTTGATGATTTTCATGGTAGCTGTCCATTGGATCACGCTCCTAACTAAAGAATCTTGAAGATACCATTTGACATTCCTATAGTCTTTGTGATATGATAATAGTAAGGAATATATATTATTTTGGATTGATATGTCCATTTCTTATTATATAATAAATATGTCTTTACGTATAGTAAAAAGGCAAAATAGTTAGTTTAAATTTGAAACAAAATGCGTTGGTGTGAGAATATCTATCTTCTCAACCAACGCATTAAATATTTGTTCATCGAATTCTTCAAGTAGTAAGCTGTTTATGCAACCACATGCAGTCTTGCCCTTAATCGCCAGAGCTGTATTTGCTAGTGATGCCAAGAGCCACCTGATTTTATTTCAGACGGCCTTTTTCATAACCTCATACCCAAATCAGAACTGTGATTCTTTTGGTAAAACATGGTGTTCCTTACACCAACTTCATAATGTGAGTGTTATTCTTTGTCATGTTCTCACAAAAACAAATTTTTGGAGGTTAAGATAATGAATAAAATCACAACGTTACTTATATCAGTCTTAATAGGAGTTTTTTGTTTCGTTCCAGTAGCCAATGCTTCTACAGTTGCAACTCGATCGGCAGAAGTACATCGAGTCATATCAATAGCCGCTACCCCAGTTCCTCTTTACCATGCCGGTTACGACCTTACCCAATCTACGAATGGGCGGGCAGGTTGGATTGGTATTGAAAACGGAACTAAGATTTAAATTGTTCAAGGTCTAAACCTTAGTAATAAAATTCAATGATATATATTTCTATTGTTACCCACATTGGAATACATTTCTTAATAGAACCAGCAAGGTATTGGCAATTAATTAGATTATAAAAATTAACGGTTATAAAGCGGGGGTACTAAAGGAGGGTTACTAGCTTCATGAATCAATTCCATAGAGATTATAAAACCAGCCTTCTAAGAGTGTGCGAAAAGATTGAGACCTTAGCCGAGAAAGGCATACAGCTTGGTATATATCAGTCGACTGATTTCTTTCCTTACTTACCCAACTTCAGGCATGAAATTATGAGCATTAAGACTGATGATGGGTTTAAGAGCTATTATGGAAACTGGGGAGCGCAAGAAATAAATACTTTGATAAAGCAAGTATGCGGCGTTGTGTGCGATTACAACAAAA
>JAUZPJ010000115.1 GCA_030706025.1 Bacillota bacterium
GTTGTGTTTGGTAATAACGCTGCCCTTTATGCAATGTCATGGGCAAGCCCCCCTTATATTAAATGTAGAATTATTAAATTCATACTACACGGTATGCGGTAATTGGATTAATGTTCCATGTCAGTTAATATATACCTAAATTCTGAGAGAAAACTATTCGAGCCGTTCTGACGCTGACAACCAAACGGTAACGATTAATGGGAGGGTCTCGTTAAAGCATTCTTAAAGCCTGTACCAAATGGTATAGGTTTTTTTGTTGACCAAGGGCAGTTTAAAACAAGTTGAAATTCAGGGCAACATAGGTTTGCTTTATTGCAATACTCGTAGTTTTTTTCACAACGAATGAAGGTATTCTGCATTATTCGACGAATATAATAGAAATCTATTATAACACACATTAGATTAAGGAAGGTGTAATTGTAACAATGAAAAAAGGTCTTACAAAATGGTTTACTGGAATGGTGATTGGATCACTGCTGCTGACGACTGCGGGATGCGGAGGGGGTTCTGCACCTGCAGCAAGTTCTGGTTCCCAAACGGGGGGAGCTGCTAAGATCGGTGTTGTCTCTTATTTGACAGGGGGCGGAGCCGCTTATGGTCAGTCACAAAAGGAAGGTCTCGAGCTTGCTAAGGATGAGATCAATGCCCAAGGTAAAGTTAAAATTGACCTAATTTTCGAAGATTCTCGTGGAAACAATAATGAAGCCATCAATGCGGTTAATAAATTGGTCAATAAAGATAATGTCGTAGGAATTATTGGACCGACCTTAAGTGGAGAAATGTTTGCGGCCGGCCCGATTGCTAATCAGGCAGGAGTTCCGATCATGGGAACTTCAACCACGGCTGAAGGGATAACGGAGCTCGGGGATTTTGTCTTCCGGAATGCTTTACCAGAATCTTCGGCAGTTCCCCAAGCGGTCAAGAAATCTGTCGAGAAGTATAGCCTGAAGAAGGTTGCGGTCATGTATTCTAGTAATAATGACTGGGCAGTGTCTGGTTATAAGACTATGGAGAAAGCCCTCAAGGATAATGGGGTGGAAATATTAGCGACCGAGACCTTTGCTGATAAGGATACAGACTTCTCCGCTCAATTGACAAAGATTGCTGCTTTAAAACCAGATGCCGTTATGGTATCGAGCCTTTATCAGGAAGCGGCCCTCGTCTTAAAGAAAGCTAGAGAAATTGGGATTACTGTTCCCTTTGTCGGTACGAATGGCTTTAACTCTCCAGAGTTAATCAAGATCGCTGGAAAAGCAGCCGACGGAGCTGTCGTGGCTAGCCCTTGGTACCCTGGCAAGGAAAATGATAAGATCAAGAAATTCGTGGCTGACTATAAAGCTAAATATAATAACAAAGTACCCGACCAGTTTGCGGCTCAATCCTATGATGCCCTTTATATCTATGCCAGTGCTTTAGAGAAAGCTGGATCGACTACAGATCGTAAAAAGCTGCGCGACAGCCTGGCAACCATTAAGGATTTCCAAGGAGTCACTGGAAAGTTTGCTTTTGACGATAAACGGAATCCTTTGATGGACGCGACTGTTTTGATCGTTAAGGATGGTCAATTTACGGAATTAAAATAAACTTTAGGAGTGAAAATCTTGTTCTGGCAACAATTGGTCAATGGCTTGACATTAGGAAGCACGTATTCATTAGTCGCTTTAGGATATACCCTGATTATGGGGGTCCTAAACATCATCAATATGGCTCATGGTGAGATATTTATGTTCGGAGCTTTCGTCGGATTGTTTCTGGTGACTTATCTGAAGGTAAATATCTTTGTGGCCATGGCTGGCGCCATGGTGGCCGGTGCGTTGCTAGGTACCCTTATGGAAATCGTGGCCCTGCGTCCTTTGAGACGCCGGGCCGTTTCCGAGCTTGCTCCTTTAATTAGCACGATCGGGGTATCAATCTTTCTTGAAAATCTGGCTTTAAAGATCTTTGGGCCGCAATCGCAGGCTTTTCCTTCGGGGGCACTATCTGGAGCTGAAATGCAGCTGGGACCGGTTCGAATTTCTCTTGTTCAAATTGTCATTCTTGGAATTTCCTTCGGCTTAATGTTTATTCTTCGTTTTTGGCTCTCTAAAACCCGTGTTGGTAAAGCTATCCGGACAACTGCTGAGAGCATCGAGACGGCTAACCTCCTCGGTATTAACACGAACAAGATTATCCTATTAACCGTCGCGCTCGCTTCAGGTTTAGGTGGAATAGCAGGGGTTCTAGTTGGACTCTCAATTAATGCAGTGGAACCCACAATGGGATTGAGCATGGGATTGAAAGGACTCGCTGTTTTGATCTTTGGTGGAATGGGAAATATCACCGGAGCAATGCTGGGAGGTCTTATTTTAGGAATTGCCGAAGTATTCACTGTCGCTTACGGAGCCTCTTCCTATAGGGATGCAGTGGCCTTTGGCATCATTATACTTATTTTATTTATTCGTCCTCAAGGGATCTTTGGGTCTTCGACCCGGCAAGGAGGACGTTTCTAAATGGATATAATATTGAATCAGTATTATCTTCAAATTGCAATATTTGTGCTTCTGAATGCCATCCTTGGGGTGAGCATTTATATGACGCTATCGACCGGACAGTTATCTCTGGGAAATGCCGGTTTTATGAGCATTGGAGCTTACACGTGTGCGATTCTGACTGTGAAAGCAGGCTTTCCTGTTTATTTGGCCATCCCAATTGGGGGTATTGCCGCAAGTTTTATTTCCATCATTATCGGATTTCCTGCTTTACGACTAACGGGGATTTACTTAGCGATTGCTACGCTTGGATTTGGAGAAGTTGTTCGGGTCGTCATTTTGAATTTAAAGATCACGAATGGTGCGTTAGGGATATCCGGCATCCCAACCCTTGCGGCAAAGATTGGTAAAGTGTTTTCTTCCTTAGGTTTATCCAATGGAATTGGAGGATTAAGCGCTCAGCAGGTTAGTAACTTGATGGTTTTAGTCGTTCTGATACTCGTCCTTGCTTTTCTGGTATTCTTTTGTACTAGAATGAACCGATCAAGGGTTGGTCGGGCGTTTGCGGCTATTAAAGCGGATGAAGCTGCGGCCGAAGCCATGGGGATTAATACGACATTCTATAAACTCCTTGCCTTTGCGTTAGGGGCTTTAATCGCGGGGATTGCTGGGGGTCTATCGGCCCATTTAACCTTTTTTATCGGGCCAAAGGATTTTGCGTACAACCGTACTGTTGAAATCCTTACGTTTGCTGTCTTAGGTGGAAGTGACTTGATTATTGGTCCTATCGTCGGAGCTTTATTGTTAACCTTACTTCCTGAACTGTTACGCTCGGCTTCCGAATATCGTCTGATGATTTACGGGGCGCTGATGGTTGCAATGATGGCCTTTCGGCCACAGGGTCTCATTAGTGAGGAGACGGTTCGTTTTTGGAAGGGTAAGCTCGGAAGGAGAGTTAAGCAATGACGTTAGTCCTTAATCAAGTGAGTAAAAGCTTTGGCGGTTTGGCGGCTTTAAGTGACGTGAGTTTTAAGATCAATGACGGAGAAATCATGGGGATTATCGGTCCAAATGGTGCTGGTAAAACGACGCTCTTTAACCTAATTACCGGGATTTTTCCTCCCACTGAGGGAAGCATTACCTATAAGGGTAAGAATTTGTTAGGAATACGGCCGTATAAGGTTACGGCATTAGGTTTAGCACGGACATTCCAAAATATCCGTTTGTTTGGCCATATGACTCCGCTGGACAATGTCATGGTTGGGGCACATTGCCGAACTAAAGCCGGAGTATGGAGGGGTTTATGGCGCACCCCCGCTCAGCGCAAGGAAGAAAAAGAAACCAGAGAAAGAGCGCAGGCTCTGCTTAAGTTGGTCGGAGTAGAACAGGACACGGATTCTCCTGCGGGTTCGCTCCCTTATGGACAACAACGACGCCTGGAAATTGCCAGAGCCTTAGCGACAGAACCTGAATTAATTCTTCTGGATGAACCTGCGGCAGGGATGAATGAGAAGGAAACCGAAGACTTGCGTCTTCTGATTAAGAAAATACAAACGATGGGGAAAACCATCCTTTTAATTGAACATGATATGAACCTTGTAATGAATGTCTGTGACCGAATCGTGGTTATTAATTTCGGACAAAAGATTGCTGAAGGCACTCCGGCCGAGATTCAGCAAAACCCGTTGGTCATTGAGGCTTATTTGGGTCGGGAGGAGGCATAGAGATGCTGAAGATCAGTGGTTTGACAACGAGTTATGGCAGCATTAAAGCAATCAAAGGGATTGACCTAGACGTTCCAGAAGGCTCGATTGTTTCCCTCATCGGGGCGAACGGAGCCGGTAAGACGACCACGATGAAATCTCTTGTTGGGCTTCTCAAGCCTCAGGCTGGTCAGATTAAGTTCCTAGGACGGGAGATTCAGGGTTTAGCCCCTCACAAAGTTGTAAACCTGGGAATGTCTCTGGTCCCAGAGGGCCGGAATATTTTAGCAGGGATGATGGTTCTTGAGAATTTGGAAATGGGAGCCTATCAGAGGAAAGATAAAGAAGTTAAGGCGGATTTAGAGAAGGTCTTCAAACGTTTTCCTATTTTAGAGGAACGTAAGCAACAATTGGGAGGAACACTTTCCGGAGGACAGCAACAAATGCTGGCGATCGGCCGTGCACTTATGGCTAGACCTAAGCTTTTATTGCTCGATGAACCCTCCATGGGCTTAGCTCCTCTGGTCGTTGCAGATATCTTCAGAGTTATTCAAGAGATCAACCAGGAAGGTACAACAATTCTTCTCGTTGAGCAAAACGTCCGTCAGGCTTTAAAGATTGCTCATTATGCCTATGTTCTTGAAACAGGAAAGATCGTCCTGCATGGGAAGGCCGAAGAGGTTGCTAGAAATCCTCGAGTTATGGAAGCTTATCTTGGTGGAGCGAAGGCAAAGACCTAATATTCAATAATCCCCCCCTGTGGCGATAGGAGTGGGGATTATTCGCTAAGAGGTTTTTTATTTTTTTATTTCTTCAAACTGGTCTAACCAGTAAACCGGGAAGGGGAGAAGTTAAACAATGGGAAAGAAAACCTATAAAGTCGTTAAAAGTAAGGTTACAGAAGGGCTCCATGATATGGAATCACGGAAGGGAAGATTTCGTGCATTTGACGCGATTCGTCCTGCTATGCTGAAAATGGTTCCCAATTATCCCGAGCTTTCCAATCGTTTACGTAAGATCAAAGAATATAGTATCGATCATTTGGATGAGGTGATTGCGAAAGCCCAACGATCCTTAGAAGGAAAGGGCTGCAAGGTGTATCTTGCGGAAACGCCTGCTGATGCTCAGAGATATATTGCGAATCTCATTCCGAATCAGGGTTTAGTGGTTAAGTCCAAGTCGAATGCAGGTAAAGAAATTAATATTTCACATTACCTCGAGGATCGTGGCGTGACGGTCGTCGAAACTGATCTCGGGGATCGTATTAATCAGCTAGCGAAGTGTGAAGCGAGCCATTCACTGGCACCTGCTATCCATATTCCCATCGAACGAATAACGAAGCTTTTTTCTGAAGAGGCGGGAACTACGTTAGAATGCACTCCTGAAGCTCTGGTTGTGGCTGCCCGTAAGGGACTTCGTGATTTTTTGGTCAAGGCAGATGTGGGGATCTCCGGAGCCAATGCGATTGCAGCGGATACAGGGAGTGTGTTCGTGACTGAAAACGAAGGAAACATTCGGGCGGTTTCGATGATGCCCAAAGTTCATATTGTCATTGCAGGTGTGGAGAAAATCGTTCCGAGCCTTGAAGATGCCTTGCAAGTTGTGCGGGCGGCGGCAGTCTACGGTGTGGGTCAAGACATCGGAACCTATGTTTCTGTGATCTCAGGCGTAAGCGAGTCTCTCGATCCAGATCTTGAGGAGTATTCACACGGTCAAGGTCCTAAAGAAGTGCATATTGTTTTATTGAAAAATGGCCGTAAAGGTGCAATCGATGCAGGATATAAAGAGTCTCTTTATTGTATTAATTGTGGAAGCTGCTTAAACTTTTGTCCTGTCTATTCGGAAGTTGGCGGCAAGTACGGATATAAGTATCTTGGGGGACGCGGCTTAGTCTTTGCTGCCTTTCATGGTGACCTCGAAAAGTCCGAGGAAAATGGCCTATCTCTTTGCATCGGATGTCAGAAGTGCCAAACTGCCTGTCCAGTACAAATGGCGACTCCAGGTATGCTATGGAAGCTTCGACAAGATGCTGTGGCTAAAGAAGGGATAGGTTGGAAGAAAAATTTGATCTTCTCGATGTTAACCGAACCCCAAACACTACCGGCGGTAAGTAAACTGGCGAGGACTTTCGGGAAGTTAGCCTTAAAAGAGTCTGATAAGGGGATGACTTCTCGTTTAACGTTAAATTCATTAGGGTTGCCACAAGAGCGTGTGATTCCCAAATTCTCAGGCAAGTCCTTTGTGGAAATTGCCAAACCTAAAACACTTGCTAAACCGATTAAGAAGGTTGGTTTTTATCCTGGGTGTGTCGTAAATTACGCCGAGTCAGATCTCGGAGAAGCACTTCTTCATGTTTTAGGAGAGAATAATGTTGAGGTTAAACTGGCCAAAGAGGATGTTTGTTGTGGGATCCCAAGTATTGTAAGCGGTGATCTTGCTCATGCCAAAACGATGGCTTTAAAAAATATTGAGATGTACAGTGCTTTTGACATGGATGCGTTGGTTTTTGTTTGCCCCAGTTGTGCGGTGGCTTTTAAGGAAGAGTATCCTAAGCTGTTTGCGGGTGATTCCCCTGAACTTCAGGAAAAGGTTAAAAAACTCGCCTTGAAGGTAAAAGATATCAATGAATTTCTTAGCCAAGATATTGAGCTAAAGCTTCCTGAACATGGAGTCCAGGAAAAGGTGACTTATCATGATCCTTGTCATCTCGCTCGGAGTATGGGTGTGAAAAAGGAACCACGGGAAATTATCCAGAAGATCCCCGGCGTAGATTATGTAGAAATGACTGATGCCGATGCGTGTTGTGGGTTTGGTGGATCGTTTAGCTTGAGTTTTTATGAACTCTCACAAAGGATTAACGAGGGAAAATTAAAGAACGTTGCGGATACTCAGGCCACGACTCTTGCGACGAGTTGTCCGGGATGCATGGTTCATTTCCGGGATGGGATTGCTCAACACAAAATGAAGCAAACGGTTTCTCACGTGGTTCAGATCCTGAGTCGAGCCTATGGAAGGAGATAAGTAGAATGAGCAGTACGAAAGTTCAAACGATCTTAAAGAATATTGGTTCTCGCCGCGATACACTGCTTCAGGAGTATCCTAATTTGGCTAGCCAAGTGCAGGGTATCAAACAAACGATCGCGGCTAATCTCAAAGAGTCTGTCGAAAAAGCGGTTTCTTCTCTCAAAAGTAAAGGGTGTCATGTGATTTTGGCCAAGGATGCTACAGAGGCTCAAGAACAAATCCTGAAAATCCTAGCAGGTCATAAGAATGTAGCGATGAGTAAAAACTCTGTTTTCACCGAAATTGCTTTAAGAGACTATTTGAAATCGAATAATGTTGAGGTCTTTGATACTGATCTAGGGGAAAACGTTGCAGGGACAAAGGTCGACGTGCACCCTTGGATTGCCAGTATCAATACGTCAATTCCCAACAAAGAGTGGGTAGCCAAGGTTAAGGATGAGATCAAAGAACGGGTAGCTCATATGGAATATGGAATTACGGGTGCCGAGGCCATCGTCGAACAAAATGGAACGATTACGCTGTTAGAAAGTGAAGGAAATGTACGGTTCACCTCAAATCTTCCCTATAACCATATCGTGGTGGCAGGAATCGATAAAATCGTCCCCTCACTCGAAGACGCTTTGGCAGTTTGTCGGGCGATCAGTGTCTATGGAATGGGTAAAGACCTTCTGAATTATATTTCCTTTATCAATGGACCTAGCAGAACGGCTGATATCGAGTTTAGAATGGTCCAAGGAATGCATGGCCCCAAAGAGGTGTATGTCATTTTACTCGATAATGGACGTTTAGCGGCGGCCGAA
>JAUZPJ010000116.1 GCA_030706025.1 Bacillota bacterium
AGCGAGCCTCGAATACTGGATCTACTGTTCTTATTATGGGGGAAAGCGGCACCGGCAAAGAGCTTTTCGCCAATGCCATTCACCAAGCGAGTGCGCGGAAGAATCGTCCATTTATCAGGGTGAACTGTGCTGCGCTGCCCGATAATCTTTTGGAATCAGAATTATTCGGCTATGAGGAGGGAGCCTTTACAGGAGCTCGAAAGGGAGGAAAACCGGGAAAATTTGAGATGGCCAATCATGGTACGATATTTCTAGATGAAATCGGGGATATGCCTCCGCCAATGCAAGCCAAGTTGCTCAGCGTTTTGCAGGAGCGTGAAGTCGAGCGCGTGGGAGGGACTAAACCCATTCGGGTTGATGTTCAGGTTATAGCAGCCACCAACCGAAATCTGGAAGACATGATGAAAAAGGGTATTTTCAGGGAGGATCTTTATTATCGTTTAAATGTGGTAACTCTAAATATTCCTTCACTGCGTAAACGACCGGAGGATATTTATTTATTGATAAACTACCTCTTGCCAAAACTGAACCAACGGTTACATACCCAGGTAGCGAAAGTAACCGAAGAAGGATTACGGCTTCTTTGTAGCTATGATTGGCCGGGTAATGTACGGGAGTTGGAAAATTTGCTAGAGCGGGCCATTAATCTGGCGGACTTGAATCAAGATTCTTGTCTTAGCCCTGAGTATTTTCCTTCACTAGCAAGAACAGTGGTGGGACCTGTGCCTATGCATAGCATTGAGTCTGACAGCCTTGAGAGCGAGAGTATTGATAACCTCAGTGATGCCGTAGAAAAAACAGAAAAAGAAACCATCCGACGAGTTTTGCAAAAAACACACAATAATAAGGCTCGGACCGCAAAAATATTAGGCATAAATAAATCAGTTCTATACCGTAAATTAAAAAAGTACAATTTATTCTCTGTTTTTTTATAAACTCATTTTGTTCAGTTAACTAACCATAGTTGCAATTTGCACCTGTAGTTGCTATTTGCAACTATAATTAAGGAAAAATAGTCTCATTTTGGGACCACCGAATAATTAAAAGCAAAATTATGCTAAGCCGTATCTTCGCAAATGCCGAAGATACGGCTTTTTGGGCTATTTAGTTAACAAAAATAGCTTGGGATATATTGGCATGCTTATTGCTTAATTACTTCTCTAACAGAGTAGTGGGGGTGATAGGTGAACACGCTAGGAGAAAACGTTTCTATCAATTATTGGGGGAGGAAAAATGTGAATATTAAAAAAATTGGGGTATTAGGTGCAGGTACCATGGGTGCAGGAATTGCACAAGTAAGCGTTCAAGCTGGTTATAGTGTCATTTTAATAGATGTAGTACCAGAAATCGTAGAGAAGGCTGTTGACGGTTTAAACAAAGCATGGACTAAAGCGGTAGAAAAAGGTAAAGCGACCGCTGAAACCGTGGCTAATTATAAAGCTCAGCTCATCGCCAGTACAGATATTAATGATTTTAAAGATGTCGACATTGTAATCGAAGCGATTGTAGAGAACATTGATATCAAGAAAAAAGTTCAAAAACAACTTGGAGAAATTTGCAAGGCTGATGCGATTTTAGCTACCAACACCTCAGCTTTAAGTATTACTGAGATCGCAGCAGCCACCAACCGACCCGACAAAGTGTTAGGAATGCATTTCTTTAATCCGGCATCCGTGATGAAATTAGTGGAAGTAATTCCGGGTGTTGTTACAACCAATGATGTTGTGCAGACGGTCATCGAATTGTCCAAGAAAATTGGCAAAGAGCCAGTGTTAGCTAAAGAAAGTCCCGGTTTCATCGTTAACCGCATCTTGGTTCCCTATATTAATGAAGCTGCTAACGTTTTCTATGAAGGTATTGCTACAGCCGCTGAAATCGATAAGGCCATGAAACTGGGCGCGGGAATGCCGATGGGTCCCTTAGAGTTGGCTGACCTAGTTGGAATAGATATCATTTTGGCAGTATGTGAATTTTTTGTTAAAGAATTTGCCGATTCCAAATACCGCCCTTCGTTGGCATTCAAACAAAAAGTTCGTGCTGGACACCTAGGTAAGAAAACTGGTAAGGGCTTCTATGACTACATCAAGTAGGTAAAAACCTGCGAGAAATAGATGAATAATTCGAGCGACACACTGAAGGGAAGGTCGACCAATGGAATTCGATACCCTTATTTTAGAAAAAGAAGAGGACCTAGCCATACTCTATATTAACCGACCTAAAGCTATGAATGCTCTAAATGCTGAAGCTTTGCACGAACTAGAAGCAGCTGTTAAAGATATAAAAGCCGATCCCAACATCAAGGTTATGATTATTACAGGAACAGGGGACAAATCATTTGTAGCCGGGGCCGACATTAATTTTATTCTTCCACTATCTCCGGCCGAAGGAAGATTTTTTTCTGATCTGGGAGAACGAGTAATGCGGCAGTTTGAGCTTCTGGAAAAGCCTGTTATTGCCGCGGTCAACGGCTTTGCACTTGGCGGAGGGTGCGAGTTGGCCATGTCCTGCGATATTAGACTTGCCTCTGAAACTGCAGTTTTTGCTCTGCCTGAAGTAGGACTTGGCGTGATACCTGGCTTTGGAGGAACACAACGACTGCCTCGTTTGATTGGTGAAGGCCGTGCTAAAGAACTCACCTTCACAGCCTCCATAATCAATGCGCAGGAAGCGTTCCGCATAGGTCTAGTCAACCATGTTTATCCCCTTGATCAATTGATGAATGAGGCCAAGAAACTTGCCAAGAAAATAACGGACAAAGCTCCTCTGGCAGTTGGTTATGCTAAATATGCCATCAATAAAGGCTTGCAGGTTGATATCGATACTGCAATGAGCATTGAGTCAGATATGTTCGGTATGTGCTGTGCTACGACTGATAAGTCTGAAGGAATGGGTGCTTTTATCGAAAAGAGAAAACCGAAGTTTATAGGGAAGTAGCTTAACACCAATGGATAATATTAATGGTTATTATGCCACATGTCCAAATCTCCCAAATAATAATAACCAGGAGGGATTAACTTGGATTATAAGAGTGAGTACGAGCGCAAATTTGTGTCTGCTGACGAAGCGGTAAAGGTTGTTAAATCCGGTGATCTTGTTCATTACGGTGAATTCATGATGGCTTCCCATGTTTTGGATGCAGCTCTGGCCAAGAGAAAAGATGAACTACAAGGGGTTAACATTAGAACCGTTACTTGTCCTTTCCCACCCCAAACCGTTGTTAATGACCCGGAAAGAAAACATTTTATATATAATGACTGGCACTTCAGCGGAGCCAGCAGAAAGCTTCATGATAAAAATTTGTGCAACTATATTTCGCTGACCTATCACGAAGGTCCCAGCTTTTATGATCGAGGTTATGTCCCTGTTGACGTAGCTTTGATCAAGGTTACTCCTCCCGATCAACATGGTTATGTAAATTTGGGTACCTCTAATTCCATTACACATGCCTTCTGCGATGCTGCCAAAATAGTTATTGCTGAAGTAAATGAGTCCGTACCAAGATGTCTGGGTGGCTCAAGAGAGACCTTACATGTATCCGAAATTGACTATTTTGTCCAAGGTGACAATAGACCTCTAATTCAGCTTCCTGAATCACCTATATCTGACGTAGATAAAAAAATCGCCAAGATTATCCTGGAACAAATCGAAGATGGTGCCTGCCTTCAGTTAGGGATTGGAGCTATGCCGAATGCCGTTGGCGCAATGATCGCCCAATCAGACTTAAAAGACCTAGGTGTTCATACCGAAATGCTCGTTGATTCATTTGTGGATATGTACGAAGCCGGAAGAATCACAGGTCTGCGCAAACAGCTTGACAAAGGCAAGATGGTCTATACCTTCGCTATGGGAACTAACAAACTCTATAATTTCTTGAATAACAACCCAATTTGTGCAAGTTACCCGGTCGATTATACGAACGACCCCGATATAATTTGTCAAAATGACAACATGATTTGCATTAACAACGCTGTAGAAGTAGATCTCTATGGTCAGGTCGCCTCAGAGTCATCAGGTGTAAGACAGATTTCTGGAACCGGCGGCCAGTTAGACTATATTTATGGGTCCTATAAATCTAAAGGAGGTAAGGGGCTGATCTGTCTTACCTCGACCTTCCTTGACAAAGAGGGCAAGTTGCAATCTCGAATTAAACCGACTATGACACCTGGGTCAATTGTTACCGTTCCTAGGAGTATTAATTATTATGTAGTCACTGAATACGGTATTGCAATGCTTAAGGGTAAGAGTACATGGCAAAGAGCCGAAGCCTTGATTAATATTGCTCATCCTGATTTGCGGGAAGAGCTTATCAAAGAAGCGGATGCCCAAAAAATTTGGGTAAGGTCCAATAAGATATCTTAATAGTCTATCACCGTATTCTGGGTAAAAATTGAAAAAGGGGAAATTGAAGATGGCAATCGAACTTAATGAAGTTGTTATGGTTAGCGCCTGCAGAACGCCTATTGGTGATTATGGAGGTTCGCTCCAACCAGTACCGGCTAATGAATTGACCAAGATTGTTGCTACGGAGGCTATTAAACGAGCGGGAATTGACCCGAAACAAGTCGATGAAATCGTAGCTGGAATGTGCTTAGGACATGGTAATGGCTCTTGTCCACCACGTATTGTGGCGATGGAGATCGATATGGAGCCCAAATCAAGTGCCTGCATGGTCAATCAGAACTGTGCATCCGCCATGAGAGCAGTGGAAATTGCAGCCATGAAACTGCAGCTCGGCAAATACGATATTGCTCTAGTAACCGGTACAGAAAGCATGAGTAATATCCCTTACATTTCTACAACGTCCAGATGGGGTGCAAGAATGGGCGATGTCAAACTTCAGGACGCTATGCTTGCCGATGGACTGGTATGCCAATTAGCCGGTTCCCACATGGGCGGTACTGCAGAAAATATAGCTGAACTATATGGAATTACACGAGAAGAATGTGATGCGTTAGCACTACTCAGCCATCAGAGAGCTGTAAGGTCTAGTGATGAAGGTCGTTTTGAGAGAGAGATTGTTCCTGTAACGGTCAAAAAAGGAAGGAAAGAGTACGTGTTCACCCATGACGAACATCCTATTCGGGGAGCAAGCCTTGAAAGTATGGCTAAACTAAAACCCGCATTTAAAAAAGACGGCGTTGTAACTGCTGGCAACGCTTCAGGTCTTAATGATGCTGCGGCTGCTGTAATTTTAATGACTAAGAAAAAAGCTGAAGAACTCGGAATCAAACCTCTGATGAAACTTATCAATGTTTGTGACGAAGGGGTGGAAGCCCGGGTTATGGGCTTAGGTCCGGCTGTAGCTATTCCCAGATGTTTGAAAGAGGCAGGTATGAAGTATGAAGACGTTGATTACTGGGAAATCAACGAAGCCTTTGCAGCCCAAGTCCTTGGTGTTGGCAAAAAGCTTAAGGAAGAAGCGGGTATCAATATAAATATCGGGACCTTCGAGCAGGACGGCAACGTGAACACGAATGGTTCTGGAATTGGGCTGGGGCACCCAGTAGGTGCAACAGGACTGCGCATCATTGTCAGCCTTTACTATGAACTGGAGAGACTTGGGAAAAACGTTGGTGGAGCTTCCCTTTGTGTCGGTGGAGGAGCAGCTATGGCTTCACTGTGGACTAGAGAAATATAGAGTCTCGTCTCTAAATCTATACAGTGAGCGATGACCTCCATCACTTCTTTTATGTAAGAGTGATGTGAAAATAATTGAAGATAACTATTTGAACTGGAGGAACATAAAACATGGCTTCTAATTTTGCCGTAAATAATATTCGGGATTTTGAATTTATCATTCAAGAATGGCTTCCGACTGAGGGCGTTTTTAATTATCCGCAGTTTGCCGACTATTATTCTAAGGATGATATTAAATCAGTTCTGGAGCCCGTTCTAAAAATGTGCAAGGCAGTCATTGAGCCGACCAACGACGAAAACGAGACCCACCCAGCTACCTTTGCCGACGGCAAGGTAACCACTCCGCCTAGCTATGGACCTCTTTTCCACAAATTGCAGGAAGAGGGCTGGGGGACCAGTAATATCGATAATTCCCCCGATGCCATGGTATTGCCGGAAATGTTGAACGCTGCCGTTTGGGAACTGATCTGCGCAGCTAATCCTACCTTTATGCCCTATATTCTGTTGACCACCGGAGCCGCCAATTTGATTCAAACCTATGGTGATGAGAAATTAAAAGCCATGTTCCTTCCTAAGATGATGGATGGAACATGGTCTGGAACTATGTGTCTTACCGAGCCCGGTGCTGGGTCTGATGTAGGGGATATTTCTTCCAAAGCTTATCCGACTGACGATCCTCGGATTTTTAAGATCAAAGGCAATAAGATCTTTATAACGGGGGGAAATAATGATTTTACGGAAAATATCATCCACCTCTACTTAGCTCGTATAGAAGGTGCTAAACCCGGTACCGGCGGTATTTCTCTGTTCGTAGTTCCTAAGTTATGGATAAACGAGGATGGCAGCCTAGAAGACAACGATTTCGTAAACACCGGAATTGAGCATAAAATGGGACAGCATGGTTCTGTCACTGCCGCTTTATCTGCCGGAGAAAACGGTAATTGTCGCGGTTGGTTGCTGGGTATAGATCCACGTGAAAACGAAGGCAAAGGCGAAGGTATGGCACAAATGTTCCAAATGATGAACATGGCCCGCATGGAAACCGGCCATATGGCCTTGTCCTGTATTATCAACGCCTTTGCTAATGCCCGCGATAATGCCAAAGAAAGAGTTCAAGGCCGCCTGCTAACTAATCCCAAGGCTGGTCGGGTAGCTATTATTAACCATGAAGATATTAAGCGCACTCTGATGATGGGCAAAGCTCACATTGAAGCCATGCGAGCGATGATGTATAGAGTTTATCTAGCCTTTGACCAAAGGCATCGCGACCCTGATCCAGCTGTAAGAAAAGCTGCCAACGACCTGATAGAAATAACCACACCACTTTGCAAAGCCTATCCTTCCGATGAAGGCTGGTGGCTCATTGGTGAAGCGATTCAAACCTATGGCGGGTATGGTTACTGCGAAGAATATCCTGTATCCCAAATTGCTCGCGACATGAAGATTTACTCTATCTGGGAAGGTACCAACTATATCCAGTCAATGGATTTAATTGGACGTAAAATGAACATGAAGGGTGGCTCTGTCTTTGGCGGTTGGGTACAGGAAATGGTCGATTTCTACGAAGCTAACAAAGGCAATGAAACTCTAAACAAGGAATTTACTAACCTTGGCAAGGCTCTTGATGCTTATCAAGCCATGATCAAGGCTCTGTCAGGATATACCAAGACCAATATGAGCATGATTCCTCTTTATTCCCGCCGTGTCCTGACGGCTACCGCACAGCTATTCTGTGGCCGCCAAATTCTTGATCAGGCTATATTAGCTGATAAAAAAGCCAAGGAAGTGGGAGCAGATCACTTTGATTATAAGTTCTACACTGGCAAAGTAGCCACCGCCAAATACTACGTACGAAATGTAGTTCCTAATGTATGGGCAGCTGCGGAGATAGTAATAGATGGGGATACCTCAGCTCTTGATGTTCCGGTTGATGTTTTCGAATTCTAGAAGATATTGGAATGAATTATAATAGCTTGACTTATTGGAACCAATGCAAAAACTAGGTCAATAACAGTTAGGAGTACTTCTGCAACTTCTCGAAAAGTGTATGCAAACACCGAGAAGTTGAGAGAAGCACTCCTTTCATATTATGGAATGGTTCTATCGATATCCATGCTGAATTATTCTATGATACTATATTGGTTATTACTTATTTAGGTAATTCATATAGTGTATACAATTGTAAAATACGTGTACACGAATTAATACACTCACAACAGATGGGCATATACGTGTACAAGGGGCTATTTTTCGTAAAGAATATTGGACAACCTCCACGCAAAAAGCAGTTCAACTGTCTCTATTTGTAGGCACATATAG
>JAUZPJ010000117.1 GCA_030706025.1 Bacillota bacterium
ATATGACAGAATTCTACGGAATTGGGTTCTCCGCCGTGCTCACCACAAATTCCTAAGCTGATACCCGGATTTGTACCCCGACCGAGTTTTACTGCCATGTCAATGAGCTTGCCAACCCCTGCCCGATCGAGTACAACAAAGGGGTCGGTAGCCATGAGTTTGTTCTCCAGATAGGCCGGAAGGAATTTGCCTTGAGCGTCATCACGAGACAAGCCCATGGTCATCTGGGTTAGATCATTGGTCCCGAAGGAGAAGAAATCTGCGACTTCCCCGATCTCATCGGCTAGGAGAGCTGCCCTTGGCACCTCAATCATCGTTCCAACCTTATAGCGGATGGAGACATTTTGTTCCCGCATAACGTCTGCTGCTGTGTCATCAACGAGCTTCCGCATCATCAGGAATTCTTCTTTCCCCATGGTCAGTGGAATCATGACTTCCGGATGGATATCATACCCTTCTTTGATTAAGCGGGCACTGGCTTGGAAAATTGCGCGTGCTTGCATAACTGTGATTTCAGGGAAGGACACACCAAGACGGCAGCCACGATGTCCAAGCATCGGGTTAAGCTCTGAAAGCGCGCGTACTTTACGAAGCAAATCCTCTTTTTCTCGTAAGGTGTCAGGGTCATTTTGACTTATTTTAAGTTTTGTAATATCTACGATGAGTTCTTCAGAGTGAGGAAGAAACTCGTGAAGAGGAGGATCCAATAGACGAATCGTCACTGGCAGTCCCTGCATGGCCTTCAAGATACCATAGAAGTCTCCCTCTTGCATTGGTAACAGTTTTGCTAAGGCAACTTCGCGCTCTTCAAGTGTCTGGGAAAGAATCATCTCTTGAACAATCGGAATCCGCTCCGGATCCATAAACATGTGCTCCGTCCGTGTTAATCCAATCCCAACGGCTCCGAAATTTCGAGCGTTGGTCGCTTCAGTAGGCGTATCTGCATTTGCCTCAACGCGAAGTCTAGCAATCTCGTCGGCCCATTCAAGGAACTCTTTAAAGTTTTCACTGAGTTCCGGGTCAACCATAGAGACTTCTCCCTTAATTACTCGTCCGGTTGCTCCATCGATGGAGAAGTTTGATCCTGCCGGATACTCCACGCCTTCGATGATGACTAAATTTTGGCCATAATCGATCTTTAAGGCATCACACCCACAAACAGCCGGTTTACCCATATGTCGTGAGACGACGGCCGCGTGACTTGTCATACCGCCACGACTTGTCAAAATCCCCTGGGCTGCCAAAATGCCGCGAATATCATCCGGTGTGGTTTCTGTACGAACGAGAATAACCTTTTCACCGGCCTGCCCTAGCCTTTCCGCTTCTTCCGCACTGAAGACGATCTTTCCGGTTGCGGCTCCAGGCGAAGCAGGGAGGCCTTTCGCCAGAACTTGTAGCGAAGCAGCTGTATCCATTCGACGATGCAATAAGTGGTCTAATTGCTCAGGCTCGATTCTCATGATGGCTTCTTCTTTACTGATCATGCCCTCATGGAAAAGTTCCACAGCAACACGGATAGCAGCTGAGGCAGTTCGCTTACCATTACGGGTCTGAAGCATATAGAGTTTCCCGCGTTCAAT
The DNA here is from genome assembly GCA_030706025.1 of Bacillota bacterium. Taxonomy (GTDB): domain Bacteria; phylum Bacillota; class Desulfitobacteriia; order Desulfitobacteriales; family Desulfitobacteriaceae; genus Desulfosporosinus. The sequence goes on from JAUZPJ010000117.1 coordinate 1,581, forward strand.
GGTAAATTCTATGTCCTGCATATCGCGATAATGAGACTCCAGACGACTCGAGATCTCCACAAATTGATTGTAGATTTCCAGGTTTTCCTGAGCTAGAGTGGCAATCGGTTGTGGTGTTCGAATTCCAGCCACCACGTCTTCTCCTTGAGCATTCATTAAATATTCGCCGTAAAGAGCTTTTTCCCCAGTCGAAGGATTACGGGTAAAGGCCACACCCGTGCCTGAATCAGAACCCATATTTCCAAAGACCATGGACTGTACGTTCACAGCGGTTCCAATGTCATGGGGAATATTGTTAATTTGGCGATAAACATTCGCACGGTCATTATTCCAAGAACGAAAGACTGCTAAAACCGCCAGCTCTAACTGAACTTTGGGGTCCAGCGGGAATGGTTTTCCGGTCTTGCGTTCAATTATCTTCTTATACTCTTTAACCATCCATTTTAGGCTCTCTGGAGAGAGTTCAGAGTCATAGCGAACTCCCTGTTTTTCCTTCGCCACCTCTAAAATCTGTTCAAAGTTGTAATGTTCGACTTCTAAGACAACATCTCCAAACATCTGAATAAACCTGCGGTAACAGTCCCACGCAAAACGCTCATTTTGTGTGTTCACAACGAGAGCTTCCACTGTATCATCATTTAATCCTAAGTTAAGAACGGTGTCCATCATTCCAGGCATTGAAAACTTCGCCCCGGACCTTACCGAAACAAGAAGAGGATTTTGCTTATCTCCAAAGAGTTTACCTGTCGCTGCCTCAACTTCGGCTAAAGCCGGCCAGACTTGTTCCCAAGTCCCGTCCGGGACATTTTCACCGTTGCTGTAATATGCATTGCAAGCTTCCGTGGTAATCGTAAATCCCGGAGGCACAGGCAGTCCAATATTGGTCATCTCCGCCAAATTTGCCCCTTTACCCCCTAATAAGTCGCGCATTGAAGCTTTTCCCTCTGAGAATAGGTAAACATACTTCTTAGACATTTCGCTCCCCCTTAAATAATATTTCTAATGCTATACTCGCTGTCTCTTCAACTGCTTTACCTGTAGCATCGATGATCGGACAGCCAATTCGTTTCATAATCCCACGCGCATATTCTAACTCTTGCATGATCCGCTCTAAGTTAGCGTAATCTGCAGCTGCGCCTAAACCAAGGGTTTTTAAACGTTCTGTTCGGATTTGGTTCAGCAATTCCGGTCGCAAGGTTAGCCCAATTACTTTCCGTGGAGAAATTCGAAATAGCTCCTCTGGAGGGTCGACCTCTGGAACTAATGGAATATTTGCGGCCTTCAGTCCTTTATGAGCTAAGTACATGCTGAGGGGAGTTTTTGAGGTTCGAGAGACCCCAATTAAAACGACATCAGCATAAAGAACCCCGCGCGAATCCTTTCCGTCGTCATATTTAACGGCGAATTCAATCGCCTCTACTTTACGGAAATACTGTTCATCCAAACGATGAATAATATTTGGTGTGTGGGTAGGTTCATTACCAGTTAGATTAGAAAGTTCACCGATCAACGGACCCAATATATCAACGGTCCTTAGGCCTTTCTCGACTGCCCTTTTCTCGATATAGTCTCTCAGATCTTTAAGTACAAGCGTATAAACTAAAATGGCTTCTTCGGCCAAAGCTTCTTCCATAATATCTTCCAGATGCGCTTCATCACGAACGTAGGGCACTCGACGAATCCGGGTCTTTACGCCCAAAAATTGTGCCGCCGCCGCCCGGCCTACAAACTCAGCTGTCTCCCCGAGTGCATCTGAAATGACATAAAGTACAGGCATTTGGGTCGTCACATCTTCACCTCCGATTCATTCAAGTCCATCGAAATCACATTCTAATTTCAGCAATATCCACGAACAGCTTCGTGACATTCGTCTTTGTAAATCGCCCCACTACCTCATAACGTTCTTCCCCATTCTCATCGATATACCCTTCCACGACAGGCAAACTGTCAACCTGATGCTGCACCAGTTTCTTTGCCGCACTAAAGACAGGTTCATCTGGGGTTGTCATATATATATTCGGCATGCGCGTCATAATTACGCCGACTGGAACTTGTTGAAGGTCGGTTTTTCCTAAAGATGCCTTCATGATGTCTTTACGTGAGAGCATCCCTAACAGGACACGGTCAGTTCCCACAACCGTCAAGCTCCCTACGTTTTGGGTAAACATCGTAACCGATGCTTCATAGATACTTGCACTTTCCAAGACATTCACCGGCATGGACTTAAACGCGCAAACCCGGAGCTGAAGCATCCGTTCCATTATTGGGGAAGGTCCGAGATCTTCTCTATACGAATACCCAACTCGTGGCCTAGCCTCTAAAACTCCGGACATCGTCAAAACAGTTAAATCTGGTCGGAGAGTGGCTCTCGTCAGATTTAACTTTGCCGCAATCTTTTCACCAGTAATGGGACCTGCAGTTTTCACAATTTCCACGATTCGCTGTTGGCGATCCGTCCATTCCAACGATCTCACCTCTTAATGCTTCTCTCTGCTCTAATGTGACATACTAATTGTGTTTTGCAGGGTTTATTATATCACATGCTCTTAATTATTTACTAGATAGTGAGCATATTTTATTTTTATGTAACGGCTATCTTTAAGCCACAACGACTTTCACTCAAGGAATGATTAAACCTCAGATAGAGCTAAAAGCTCCACCTGAGGTTTTTGTAGTTTAAGCCAAAACGCTCAAGTCGCCCAAACATCCCAGCATGACCACACATTGACCGAGTAAGGCCAAACGGGTCCTCTTCAAATCTTCATCTTCCACCATAATCATAACAGCTTGGAAAAGGTCTTCGATCTGTGGTACAAGCTCTCCCGCCAGCTTATAGGCCTCAGCTAAATCGCCCATCGCAACAGCCTGCTTAAAACGCTCCTCGCGCGCGACGATTCCTTGTGCCAGGGCAATTTCTGTCGGATCAACCAACAACGATGGATATAAGACTTGAGGGGTTTCTTTTTTCGTTAAATTAAAACAACGAATATAGGCTTGGGAATATTGAATAAACGATTCTTCTTGGCGTTTTTCAGAAAGGACTCGAGCCCTGTTACCCGCGCGATTGAAATGATCACTTCCTTGAGCGAGAGCCGCTTCCACTGTATCATATCGCAGTCCTTGTTCCTGTAATGCAAATCGTACCCGTTGTTGAAAGAAATCCTGGAGTAAAGGCAGGATGTCCTCAATCGGTAATGGTGACGTTCCTTGTTCACTGAAACTACGATAAGATTCCTGCAACAGCTCTGTTAAAGAAAGGTCCCAACCAGAGTCGAGGAAGATCCCCACGATCCCCTGGGCTTGGCGTCTGAGGGCATAGGGATCCTGAGACCCTGTGGGCTGAATCCCAATACTAAATGCTCCGACAATCGCATCAAGTTTGTCTGCTATACTGACCACTCGTCCTGCAGCAGATACCGGCAAATCATCCCCCGAAAAACGAGGTTGATAGTGTTCAAGTATCCCCTGACAGACCTCAGGTTTCTCACCGCTGGCTCTTGCATAGTCCGCCCCCATAATTCCTTGTAATTCCGGAAAATCGCTGACCATCAAAGTTACAAGATCTGCTTTTGCCAAAAGAGCTGTTCGGTCAATCTCTTCTTGGCGAATTTCGTCAAGCCCCAACTTCACCGCAATGTAACGAGACAAACTGCGCAAACGCTCGACTCGTTGTTCGACGGTCCCCAATTTTTCATGATAGACTATTTTCCCTAGCTTTGAGACTAATTCTGCTAAGGGAACTTTTTGATCCTCTCGATAATAAAAAGCTGCATCTTCCAAACGAGCTTTTAGTACTTTTTCGTTTCCGGCTTTTACTGTCTCTAGCGCAAAATCATCTCCGTTACGTACGGTGATAAAATACGGCAACAGTTTTCCGTCTTTAGCTCTGACCGGAAAATAGCGTTGATGTTCCCGCATCGGAGTCGTTATCACCGCATTTGGCAAATGCATATAGCGGGAGGCTACTTCTCCTACTAGGGCCGTAGGATACTCTACAATGTGAACGACTTCTTCCAAGAGTTCCTCATCTTCAGGGACCTCGCCGCCGACGTTTTCGGCAAGAACTTTGATTTGAGCTTGGATTTGAGCTTTTCTTTCCTCTGGATCAACGACGACATAGGCTCGGCGCAGAGCTTCGCGATATTCGGACGGTTGGTTAAATAATACGGGTTCAGTCGTCAGAGTACGGTGCCCGCGTGAAGTACGTCCAGACTCAAGTCCGACGAACTGAAACGGCACGACCTCAGTTCCGTAAAGTGCTACAATCCAGCGAATCGGACGAGCAAAACGGAAATCCAAGTCTCCCCAACGCATAGGTTTTGGAAAATGCAGGCTATTGATTAAATCCATGGCCAACTGAGGCAATAGGGTCGGAGTTTCCATCCCTGTTTCCGATTTTCGAGCAAATACATACGGTACTCCGTTAACCTCTTGGGTAAAGAGGGATTCTACCGAAACTCCCTGTCCTTTGGCGAAACCTAGGGCAGCCTTAGTCGGGATCCCTTTGGCATCATAGGCCGCCTTAACTGCCGGACCCTTGACTTCCATCAATAAATCCTGCTGCTTTTCGTCAAGCCCTGCAACTAAAAGTGCCAGACGGCGAGGAGTCGCGAAAACGTTCATATCCGCATAATTCAGGCGCAGTTCTGCCAACTTTTTGCGTGCTTGTTCCTTCAACTGGGTCATCGCCCCGGGGGAGAATTTGGCTGGGATTTCTTCCGTTCCTATCTCAAGCAAAAAATCGTTCGCCATCTTACTCCACCTCTTTCAAAGAATTTGTTTTTAATAATGGAAAGCCCAATCTCTCACGCTGTTCCACGTATGCCTGAGCGCAAAGACGGGCGAGCGCTCGAACTCTGGCAATATAACTCGTACGTTCTGTGACACTAATGGCCCCCCGTGCATCAAGCAGATTAAAGGTATGCGAGCACTTGAGCACATAATCATAGGCAGGCAGCACTAAACCCTTTTCTACGACCCGCTTTGCCTCACGCTCATACATATCAAACCAAATCTGTAACGCTTCAATATCTGCTACTTCAAAGTTATAATTCGAGTAATCGATTTCATTTTGCAGATAAATATCTCCATAGGTGACATCACCGACCCACTCAATATCATACACGCTGTCTTTCGTTTGAATATAGGTAGCCAATCGCTCTAAGCCATAGGTAATTTCAGCGCATACTGGCTTGCAGTCTATCCCTCCGCACTGTTGAAAATAGGTAAACTGGGTTACTTCCATTCCATCTAACCAGACTTCCCAGCCCAGCCCCCAAGCACCCAACGTTGGGGACTCCCAGTTGTCTTCTACGAAGCGAATATCATGTTCTTTGGGATTAATCCCCAAGCGTTCCAAACTCTGCAGGTAAAGTTCCTGAACATTATCTGGCGAGGGCTTAAGAATAACTTGGTATTGAAAATAATGCTGTAAACGATTGGGGTTTTCCCCATACCGTCCATCTGTTGGTCGACGCGACGGCTCAACATAAGCAACATTCCAGGGCTCCGGCCCAAGAGCGCGCAGAAAAGTCGAGGGATTCATCGTGCCTGCCCCTTTTTCCACGTCATACGGTTGGGCGATAATACACCCCTGTTCTCCCCAAAATTTATTCAGGGTAAGGATTATGTCTTGAAACTTCATAGCAGCCTCCCACTTCTTATTCTTGAGTATGAAACAAACATTAAACATTTAAGAAACAAAAAAGCACTCACCCCCGTAGCATTTAAGCTACAGGGACGAGAGCTTGTTCCCGCGGTTCCACCCTGTTTGGCCCTTAAGGCCCCCTTCGTTTCTAATGCTCAGAGCTGCCCCATTCGCTTCTCCCATTCGGCTCCCACCTTCACCGAACTCGCTAAAAGAGAGGATTCGCGAACTTTTTTCCCATCATAGCATTATAAAGGTATTGATTTGAGATTATTATATGCTGAGGAAGATGTTGTGTCAAATACCGATTGACTCGTTATCTGCAGAGAAGTTGAAAGCATCGCCATTATAGCCATTCTTATTATGAGTAGCCACTTCCAGTTCAAAATTATTCGTTGCGGCGCCCACTGCACCAACAAGTGCCAACATTCGTAAAGTAGGCCTTCTCCATACCGAATAAGCCAGCGCCAAACCCAATGGGGCTGAAAGGCTAACGATCGTATTATCATGCCGCTTAAGGCTAATTGTTGACTTGCTAAAATTTGACAGGGTAGATTTAACAGTTTCTAGAATCCCGTTCCCACGGTCCATAAAGTCCCAGTCTTGTTTGTCCCCATCTCGAAGTTTCTCCAAATCGTCTAAGGCCCTTACAACATCACCATGTGCTAAATTTAGAGCCTCACGGGCTTCTTCATATCCGATTCCCATACGTTCACGTAGTACGTC
>JAUZPJ010000118.1 GCA_030706025.1 Bacillota bacterium
AGAGGAATAAATTATGGAACACGAATTAAAAGAGGTTATCAAAAAGTGTGACCTTGCTATAAAGCGGGAAGATTTTGATACGCTGATGAATTATTATTAGGATGATGCAATTTTGGTTGTTAAGCCTTGAATGATTTAACGTGGTAAAGATGAAATCAAAAAAGAATTTATTGCAATTGCAAACTATTTTAATAACAGTATCGTACCAACACAGGGGGAAATGATTATTTTAGAAGCTGGAGACACTGCTTTGGTTATTTCTCAAACGATACTTGCCGCCGATAAAAAGGATTCGGAGTATTCTATGGATAGAAAGGCAACATATGTGTTTAAGAAAAATTCACATGGCGAATGGCTTTGCGCAATTGATAACTCGTATGGGACAGATTTAATCAATAAGTAAAACATTTAAGCTATTGATTATAAACACAATCAGTAGTTAAAGGGTAATTATATTATGAAGTAATAATTTGATGGAAAGTTACTTATTTTTCCTGATGCAGGAGTCGGAAGGATAAGTGAAAAAAAGTATAAGCAATGGCTTAAGGATCTAGCCTTACAAAATGAATTGATGCTCTGATCAGATGTAATTCTAAGAATGTAAAGTTGAGAGGAACGATACAAGAATGAAAGATATAGTTGACATAGTTTATCATCCTTCCCCATCGATAGAGCGCCTTTATTTAGAGTTGACCAACCGTTGTAACCTGTCTTGTGAAATGTGTTACCGCCAGAATTGGCAAGAACTCTTGGGGGATATGTCCACCGAGATTTTAAGTTCTATTGCAAGTGAGGTAACCGTATTTCCAGACCTTAAGGAAGTGATTTTGGGAGGAATTGGAGAACCGACGATTGCGGAGAATTTCCGTCAAGCGGTCGAACAATTCGCTCCAAGGTATGAAGTTAGCGTGACAACGAACGGGACTACTTTGGACAATTCGATGATTGAATTTCTAATCTCAAGTGGTGTGGCTCGGATCGTTTTGTCCGTCGATTCAACCGATGTACAGGCCTTCGATGCAATCAGGCATCAAAATGTACAAGGAATCTTAGCGAGTACGCGTCAGATAGCAGAGAGGCGGGTTCAAGGGAAACCGGAGATAGTATGGGAATTTTTAGCGATGAAAAGCACTCTTCCTTTTTTGCGGGAGACTGTCCGTCAGGCTACGCAACTAGGAGTTAATCGGATCTTTGTTTCCCACATTCTCCCGATGCGAAAAGATATGATGGCCGAAACCCTTTATTACCCTGTGTTAAGTCCGGGGACTGAGAAGATCTTCCAAGAGGCTTTTTTACTGGGCCTGGCCAAAGGGGTTGACGTTATTCTACCGAAAAGTCAGTTAAGAACAGATCGGCATTGCAGGTTCGTGGAAACTCAAAGTGCAGTTGTACGCTGGGATGGACAGGTTTCTCCTTGTTATAGGTTTTTGCATTCTTATCCAGAATATGTGTTTGGAAGACACAAGCAGATTGAGGCCCACGGTTTTGGTTCACTTGGAGAGCAATCGCTGCTAGGAATTTGGACCTCGCCTGAGTTTATGAATTATCGCTACAAAGTAATATCCGGTGGATATCCTTCCTGTACTGATTGCGAGTTTGTCAATGGGTGCGACATAGTTGCTCGTACAGACGTGGATTGCTTGGGTAATGCTCCCTCTTGTGGAGATTGTCTATGGGCACGAGGAATAACTTTCTGTCCCTGAGTTAGTATGCAATATGATAACATTTCCGTGACAGCAGCCGGTAGTAAACATAATCGCGCTGTTTCTTGATACAGACAAAATGCGGGTTAAAGGCTTTACAGAGTAATTTGTCATCCCTTCACTACGTCCTATCATTTTGAATATCCGATGAAAGAGATTAGGAGTTTGGAGTGGTTGTGCTAGGAGTTGTGGTACTGGGAGTTGTGGAACTAGGATTTGTAGTGCTAGGGTTTGTGGTGTCGGGGGTTGTGGTACTGGGAGTAGTGCCAGGGTTTGTGGTGCTAGGAGTTGTGGAACTAGGATTTGTAGTGCTAGGAGTTGAAGTGCCGGGAGTTATAGTGCCGGGAAATATAGGTGTTGGAGTGGAGGATGTTGATCCTTGACCATTTGTGGAAGATCGCTGATAAATAGTTGTCAGATTAGAAATAACGGAACTTATTTCATTACTAACAACGCATTTTTGAATTTGGCCATTTTGGACTAGGAAAATTGGATTCGCAGGAGTTCCATTTCCATCACTCTTCACCAACCCTTGTATAAAAGCATAATCCTGAGCGTTAAGAGGTAATTGTTGAATTGCACTATTATTCATAAAGAGAATCCAATATCCTGTTGCTATTGCATTGGTTCCGTTACCGTTCGTTAACGTATTATTAATGCTAGATGGAATTTGGTTAAGATAATCGGATGAATTAGATGGATTTAAGTTGTTAGGGGCATTATTATTAGGCAGGTTGTTGTTGATCGAATCTGATAAGGTAGAAGAAGTCGTACTTGGAAAAACGTTCGTTAAGAAGTTGGGAAATAATATATAACCAATCAGGCCGATGATGATTATTCCAATAGCTATTGGAGGTATTTTAAAGTCTGGCTGATGTCCCCAATTATTTGGCATTAATCTCCCTCCTAATGAACCAATATTTTAACGTACCTTCATAGGTTTATATGTTTTTACTGATTTTCTATGCTCCTAATAATATTTTGGCAAATCTGGTATAGGAATCAGGATTTGTTTTTATTTAATAGTTCCTTTCAGTTTAAAGAACCATGTATAGTATTTTCGTGAAATAGTAAACGTAAAGAAAAGCGTAATCCAGGTTATATACCAAGTCCAATGAATATATTTGATTATATTAGTACTTCTTTCAACAATTACTTCAATAAGAGTCATCGTTGTACAATAATAAACGTAATATAAAAACTGACCAAAGGTTTTTTTGTCTTCTGGGTAATGAACATTGAATATTGCACATATCGAGGGGTAGATAAAGTATTCAAATGTAAAACTTGTTTTATTAGCATAGGGGAAAAGTCTAACTGGGTATTCAAGGAGCCCTAGCTCCACAACCGTTAAGCCAGTTACCCAAGTTAAAACCTGTTTAATTCCAAAAGCTACCTGCGCTTCACGATATTTATCCTTTGGAATAAATATTACTAACAATATGATCGTGATAATCCATGCAATGGCAATAATTATATATTCTTTAGACGTAAAGATCACTTCCAATACACGATTATTTGATTTATCTAGTATTAGTCGATTTAGGTTCCAAGATTCATGAGATCTACTGTTTAGAACAGATCGAAAAAGCAAAGGCAGATAGCTTCCTTTAAATAATTAGTGTATAAAGGAAGCTATCTTGATATTAATTTAGTAAAGTGGTATCATACAAGTAGAGTGTGAAAGGTCACACGAAGGGGTACACCACCTTGGGTGTATTAATTCGTGTGGCCTTTTTTGTGCTATCAGAAATTAATCTTTCAGTTGCACTTATACTTTCTAAAGTATAAGTGCAACTAGGGCTACAGCCTGTGCCAGCCAAGTTTTCTTTATCTTAATCTTCACCCGTTTAAAGACCTCGCGAGACTCGAAGGGTAAAGATAGATCATGCTAAAAAATAGTATTTATTTGGAGGAGAAGGATCATGAAAAACGATACCTTAATAATTGGAAACCATAAGTTCACGTCCAGATTTATCTTAGGCTCTGGAAAATACAATTTAGATTTGATTAAAGCAGCAGTTCATAATGCCGGTGCACAGATGATTACGTTGGCTCTAAGACGTGCTAATACTGGAACTGAGAATATTTTAGATTATATTCCGGAGGGTGTGACGTTACTGCCGAATACATCCGGAGCTAGAAATGCAGAGGAAGCAGTTCGAATTGCCAGAATGGCGAGAGAACTAAGTTGTGGTGATTTTATAAAGCTCGAAATTATTCGTGATTCCAAATATCTGCTTCCGGATAATCATGAAACCCTTAAAGCAACAGAAATTCTTGCCAAAGAAGGATTTATTGTCATGCCCTATATGCATGCGGATTTGAATGTGGCTCGTGATTTAGTGAATGCCGGAGCGGCCTGTATTATGCCACTGGCATCACCCATTGGTTCTAACAAGGGGTTAGCTGCAAAAGAGTTTATTCAAATATTAGTTGATGAAATTGACCTTCCCATTATTGTCGATGCAGGAATCGGGCGCCCATCCCAGGCCTGCGAAGCGATGGAAATGGGGGTTGCGGCAGTGATGGCCAATACTGCAATCGCAACAGCTGGTGATATTCCTGCTATGGCAGGAGCGTTTAGGCAGGCCATTGAAGCAGGACGTGCCGCGTATCTTTCGGGCTTAGGGCGAGTACTCGATAAGGGCGCATCGGCGTCTTCACCCTTAACCGGATTTTTGGAAGAATAGGGAGGTGCAATCATGAGCGAACAACGGACAAATCATATGGAATATATAGCGGGAATGGAAGTCCTCGAGTCGGATGTCTTAGATCAGGTCATCAGCCGTATGGAGGCTTATGACCCTAACCAATATACGGCGGCGGATGTACGGAGAGCTTTAAATCATGATTCACGTACAATAGAAGACTTTGCAGCCTTATTATCTCCCGCGGCGACTCCCTTTCTGGAAGAAATGGCGCAGTTAGCAAAGAAGGAGACCGAAAAGCGTTTCGGTAATTCTATTTACATGTTTACACCGTTATATATTGCCAATTACTGTGAAAACTACTGTATCTACTGTGGATTTAACTGTCACAACAAAATACGTCGTGCTAAATTAAATGCGGAGCAAATGGAAAAAGAAATGCAGGCGATTGCTGAAACTGGTTTAGAAGAAGTCCTGATTCTTACGGGTGAAAGCCGAAAAATGTCCGACGTAAAGTATATTGGAGAGGCCTGTAAAATCGCCCGCAAATACTTTAAGGCGGTAGGCTTGGAAGTCTATCCGATGAATTCTGATGAATACGAATATATTCATCAGTGCGGGGCAGATTTTGTCACTGTCTTCCAAGAAACTTATAACTCCGATAAATATGAAACTCTTCATCTGGCAGGGCATAAGCGCGTATTTCCATATCGACTTAATGCTCAGGAAAGGGCATTAAAGGGTGGAATGCGTGGCGTTGGCTTTGCAGCTTTGCTCGGATTGGCTGATTTTCGTAAAGATGCTTTTGCTACAGGCGTGCACGCCTATCTTCTGCAAAGAAAATACCCGCATGCAGAAATTGCATTTTCCTGCCCGAGACTCCGACCGATCATTAATAATGATAAAATTAATCCTAAAGATGTTCATGAACCACAACTTTTGCAGGTCATGACAGCCTATCGTCTCTTTATGCCGTTTGCGAGTATTACTATCTCAACCAGAGAACGTGCAGGATTCCGTGATAATGTCGTTGGTTTGGCAGCGACTAAGATTTCAGCGGGTGTCAGTACTGGAATTGGTGGTCATCTTGAAGAGGCAGAGGAACAGGGTGATCGTCAATTTGAAATAGCAGATGGCCGATCTGTAGAAGAAGTTTATGAGGCAATCAAATCCCGTGGCTTGCAGCCGGTCATGAATGATTATATCTATGTATAGTAGATTACCATGCTTTTGAATTAAGCGTTAAGATAATTTGCGTGATTTCAATAATGCGATTGATGTTCCCTCGGGACGGTAGTTTCGAGGGAATTTCTTATATAGAGGTGAACAAATATCGTAAAGAACATTGTAGGCAGTAGCGTTGCCGGAACGGACGGTCAAGAACTTTGGATATATTAATAGGGCCAATAGTAGGTATCTCAACCGTTGATAGTCATTAACCTTGACGTTAACGTAAGCAAGTGCTATTCTTTTGTTTACCGTCTTAATAACCAATGGGGGGGCATTGTGGATAGATTAAAAATTGACCAGGTTTCACTACAGAGCGGTTTGACCAAACGGGCAATTCGTTATTACGAAGAAATCGGTATACTACCACCTCCTCAACGCAGTGAAGGGGGGATTAGGTATTATACACAGGAACATGTCGAATTACTTAAGAAAATTAAGGATACCAAAGATGCCTTGGGAATTTCGCTCGACGAGCTGCAGCATTTCATCTCTCTTAGTAAGATCATAGAAGTTCAAAAAGAAGGTTATAAACAATCATCGGAACGAACCGAACGCAAAGAAAAGTTATTAGAGATTATTAGTACATTTAATAAAGAGATTGTACTTATCGACCAAAAAATCTCAAAAATTGAACGAGTTCGGAATGATTTAATGAACCTAAAGAAGCGGGCCCAAGCCCTTGTTGAAACGATGAATCTTGAGGATAAGCAGGAGCAGGGGCAAAAATAAATAAATTTAAAATTAGTGGACATTGAATTATTAAAAGAATTAAGAAAGAAATGTTAGAAAGGGAGTAAAAATGGAGGAGAAGGGTATCACACAAAACTCACGCTATAAATGGATCGCCTTATCGAATACCTCACTAGGCGTTTTCATGGCTACTTTAAATGCCAATATCGTCTTGATTTCTCTGCCGGCTATTTTTAGGGGGATACAGATTAATCCAATGGCCCCCGGGAGTTCGGTGTATTTACTCTGGCTTCTTATGGGTTATACCGTGGTAACGGCGACGTTACTGGTTTCTTTCGGTCGGATCTCAGACATTTTTGGACGAGCGCGGTTATATAATCTTGGCTTTGCTATTTTTACTGCCGCCTCAATATTGCTGGCGTTTACACCCGGACAAGGGGATGCCGGGGCCATTGAATTGGTAATTTTCCGTCTCTTACAAGGGGTTGGTTCGGGATTTTTATTTTCCAACAGTACGGCGATTATCACTGATGCGTTCCCTCCGTCCCAAAGGGGAACGGCGATGGGACTTAACCAAATTCTCGCTGTTGGAGGCTCTTTAATTGGCTTAATCGTCGGTGGTTTCTTAGCCGATTTGCACTGGCGTTGGATCTTTTTAATAAGTGTACCCGTCGGCTTGGTCGGTACAGTATGGGCTTATCTTAAATTACACGAGGTCGGAACGTTATTAAAAAATCAGAAAATAGACTGGTTGGGTAATGGAACCTTTGCGGTTGGCTTGACCATTCTTCTATTAGGACTCACTCAAGGGATTATGCCCTACGGCGAGGAGAAAATGGGTTGGGGAAACCCGATGGTGATCGGTGGAATCATTTTAGGAATTGTCCTCTTAGCGATTTTCATTTATGTTGAATACCATACAGAGATGCCGATGTTTCGATTAGAATTATTCAAAATCAGAGAGTTTTCGGCTGGAAATCTTAGCTTGTTTTTGTCATCGATTGCCCGCGGTGGATTGCAATTTATGTTGATCATCTGGCTGCAGGGAATTTGGTTACCGCTTCATGGTTATAGTTTTGAACAAACCCCTTTGTGGGCGGGAATTTATATGATTCCCATGATGCTCGGTTTCTTTATCATGGGCCCGATCAGTGGGTATTTGTCCGATCGTTACGGCGCGCGTGGGTTTGCGACAGGCGGAATGTTGTTATCAGCATTATCGTTCGTACTGCTGACACTCTTACCGGTCAACTTTAACTATCTTCCCTTTGTGATTATTTTGCTAATTGCCGGCGGCGGTATGGGCATGTTTGCGGCACCCAATACGACCGCAATTATGAATACCGTTCCGCCGGAGCACCGTGGAGCTTCATCCGGAATGCGAGCCACGATCCAAAACACCGGCACCGCCTTAAGTATGACGTTATATTTCAGTATTTTGATCATTGGTTTAGCACGACATTTACCAACGGCTATGTATCAAGGCCTTGTTAATGCCGGAGTGCCTGCTGCTGCGGCTCAACAAGTGGCTAATTTGCCGCCGACAGGAGCTTTGTTCGCCGCCTTTTTAGGCT
>JAUZPJ010000119.1 GCA_030706025.1 Bacillota bacterium
AGGAAGTTCGATCACATATGGTCGTAGATATGCGCTCTCAGCAATCTTGGGGATAGCAAGCGAAGAAGATGATGATGGCAATCACGCTTCAGGAAACAACGAATCCAAACAACACAAAACAGAGCAGAAGAAAACTCTTTCCAAGGACATGATAGCTGAACTTGAAGCCCTAAGAGTAAGGGCAATGCAAACAGAAGCGGAATTCTTCGCTAACTTAGAAAAAATGTGCAAAACGAAAGTCGTTACCTATGACGATCTAAGCGGAATTAAAAACCTAGATCAAGTCATTTCCACGATAGATAAGGCGTTAAGTAAAAAAGAATTAAAGGAAGGTGCTAAATAATGCTCAACAAAGTTATCTTAATCGGTAGGTTATCCAAGGATTTAGAACTACGCTATACAAAAAATGGTCACGCAACATGTAACTTCACACTAGCATGTGACCGCAAAATGAAGGATGCCAATGGCGAAAAACAAGCTGACTTTATTCCTGTTGTTGTTCCGCCGCTAAGAGGAAAACTAGCTGAACTATGCAGTCAATACCTTGATAAAGGAAAGTTAGTAGCGGTAGAGGGCGAGATTCATATTAGGTCATATGATGCACAAGATGGAAGTAAGCGTTGGGTTACAGAAGTTGAAGCGGAGACAGTAAAATTTTTAAGCTCTAAGACCAACTCTTCGGAATCTCAGAATAGTTCACTAGGGCAAGAAGTACAATACGATCCTAACGACGTCCCGTTTTAATTCACTGACATCATGAGCCTTACATAACCAAAAGTAAGGCTCTACCTATAAAAAAAGAGGAGAGATAAGAATGAAAAAATTTGAATTAACAAGTGAGTCTATTGTAAGTATTTTTGGTGTTAAATTATTCCGAATTAAGGCTCTCGTATCATTTGGTAATGTCGAAGAAGGAGAATTAGGCGGATACATTGAGAAAGAGGAAAATCTCAATCAGTTCGGCGATGCTTGGGTGTCCGGCGATGCTGAGGTGTCCGGCGATGCTTGGGTGTCCGGCGATGCTGAGGTGTCCGGCAATGCTTGGGTGTCCGGCAATGCTAGGGTGTTCGGCAATGCTAGGGTGTTCGGCAATGCTGAGGTGTCCGGCGATGCTTGGGTGTCCGGCGATGCTGAGGTGTCCGGCAATGCTGAAGTTAAAAAATTGACACACCTATTCCAGTTAGGCGCAATTGGTTCGCGCAATGGATTTACAACATTCTTCCGTGTAAAAACCAATCAAATTCACGTATCTTGCGGTTGTTTCCTTGGAGACATCGAAGAATTCGAGAAAGCCGTAGAAAAAACTCATTCAGGCACAAAACACGAACGAACATATAAGTTAGCTATTCAGTTGGCTAAAGAGCAAATCGATCTAGATTAATAAACCAAATATTCCTTTTTATTTTTTTATCCTTTCACATAAAAACAACATTCGTAATATCTTATGCGAAAGTTTTAATTTAATGACAAGTTTGAGAAAAAATTAATTAAAGGGTAAATACGATGGATTTAAGTCTGTTATGTCAGAAATTTAACAGATAGAAAGAGAGTTAAAATAGTCAATTAAAGTTTAAGGAGCGATATAGGTTGAGCGAAACAGTACATTACAGAGGAACTCTTACCGTTGTTGAAAGATCAGTAAATGAGACTTTAGAGGAACAATGCAAAAGAATTCTAGGCTATCCGGAATTGGAAAGTTATCACGATTCATTCCAAGAACAACTGCTTCACGAAAATTATCATGCGTATGTTATTCACGATGACGTTTTGTACTTTGTAGAAAAGCAAGATATTGATCCCGATGAAGATATTTGCCGTGTGGAAAAAAATAGTAACGGAACTTTTGACTTTGAGGTTAAGTATTACAACGGTGGATGTAGTTTTGATGAAGCTATACAAGAAGCATTTGAAAATAATAAATAAACCGGGATTAATCCTCCCGTCCTACCTTCTTTTTATGTGCTTCATACCTTCTTAAAAAATCCTTCAAGATATTGTTTAGCTGCTGACTAAACGAACGATCCTCTTCTTCCGCTATCTTAGCAATAGCGTCGTTAATATCCTTATCAATCGAAATTGACGTTTTAACCTTCTCCACTTTCAACCCTCCTTTTACGTGATTGTAACATAGAAAAACACTATAACTATTAGTATATTCAAGAGTATTCAAAAGTATTCCTATGTAGTATAATAAGATAAGATAAAAATTTAGGAAAGGAGTAAATTATGGCAAAAGTAAAGACTTCTATTTCTCTAGATGAAGAACTGTACAAAAAACTAATGGATAAGGCTCAGGAGCAGAAGAGATCATTCTCTCAGCATATTTCATATATTGCCGAAACGAGCAAAGAAGTTGCATTCAGGGAAGATTTAGAGAAGATTCGCGCTGAGTTACAAGAGTAGGTGAGTTAATGGTAGATGTATTAAGTAAATTACAAGGTTGGGGAAAATGTCTAAATTGCGGTGACAAAGTTCACGAATCACATAGACACTTTATTGATGAAAAAGGTTGTTATTGTTGGAATTGCGCTTTCATCGTTGGAAAGATTAAGGAAAAAGAGTACATCAAAAATAGTGCATTTGATTTTAGTAACAATCTTCATGCTGCAGTTGATAACAATGGAAAAATTCATTTTTGGACAGGAAAGAATGCTACACCTCCTTGGGAAAGATCAGACAGAAAACAAAGAAGTTCACCAGAATATAACGCATGGCGCAAAGATGTGTATGAACGTGATAATTACACCTGCCAAGATTGTGGAAAACGCGGAGGAACTTTAAATGCGCACCATCTTAAATCATTTAAGAAATACAAGAAACTAAGATACAAAGTTGATAACGGATTAACACTATGTGAATTGTGCCATAGAGAACGACATAGGAAGGGTGGTGCTCGTGGCTAGGCCCCAAAAAGAAGGAATGGACTATTTTCCTCACGACAATGATGCAGTCAATGACGAAAAAATTGAAGCCCTAAGAGTTTTATATGGTAACGATGGGTATGCTTTTTATTTTATCCTACTCGAAAGAATCTACCGAACTTCAACATTTGAGCTAGACGTTTCTGATGCAGAAACCATTCAGATATTATGCAAAAAAGTAGCAGTAACAGAACAGCAATTTAACAGAATGTTAGAAACCGCATTAAAGAGAAAATGCTTCGATCAAGAATCATACGAAAAACGCAAAGTTTTAACTAGCCCAGGGATTAAAAAAAGGGCTGCTGTAGTTATAGAAAAACGAGAGTTGATGCGTTCTAAGTACAAAAAAGTTTCTGAAGCAGAAAACCCCCAAGAAACCAAGTCAGAAACGCCACAAAGTAAAGGAAAGGAAAGATTAAAGGAAAGTAAAGAAAAAGCATATACTCCGGATGAATCAGAAATCTTATCTTTTTGGAACTTGAAGGACATAATCAAGCACTCTGAATCTTTGTCTATAAAAAAAGAAATTGCCAAAGCTCTCAAGAAGCTTGGCAAACAAAAAGTAATCTTAGGAATTACTCAATACTCAAATGTATTAAACGATGAAGAATTTTATTACTCACATAAATTTACACTCGCCAATTTTCTAAAGCAAGGAAACGGAATACCAAACTTCCTAGAAGATGGACAAATATGGATGAATTACTTATCAAGGAGGAAAACACATGGATATGGATGGAATCAAGGCATTTCTAGCGAGGATGGAGGCGAAGTCAAAAAGTCAAAATATGAAGTCCACAACATGTACGAAGAACTTTGAATGTCCGATTTGTGAGGATCGGGAAATAGTTGTTGAAGAACGGGAAGGAGAAGTTTGGGCCAGAGAATGCACCTGTAAACCTCAAAAGCAAATCAACCGAATGTTTAAGCAATCAGGCATGACTGAGGAACAACGAAAAATCAAACTAGAGGACTATAAAATAAGTCCACAGACCAAAGACATGTTCAAGATGGTTAAAAACTACATCGAGCATTTCAAGGAAATTCAAGAATCGAACATACTCAATAAAGGCCTAGCGCTAATTGGAGCATACGGAGTAGGAAAAACCATGCTCATGTGCGCTATAGCCAATCACATATTATCCCTGAAAATACCAACGATGTTCGTAGTCGGGCCGGATTTAATCGCGGATTTAATGTCAGCGCAGTTTGACGGAGGCCGGGAAGTTTTTGATAACAAAGTAAAACAACTAACCACGGTACAGGTACTTATCCTTGATGATATAGCCAAGGAAAAAATAAGTGAGTGGGTACAAACTCAATATTTTAGAATTATTGATGCTCGTTATAGGGCCAACTTAACCACTTTATTCACAAGTAATTTTACGTTTGACCAAATAGAAGCAAAGATGGGTGAAGCGGTTGGTTCGAGACTATTCGGATTAACAAGAGATCATCAAGTTATCGTCAATGCCCCTAATTATCGGATTAGTGGTAAGTACGAAAAACTTTATTTGTGAGGTGGACGAGCTATGGCAGGACGAAAACTAGCCTTTGACGAGGAACTAGCCCTCAAACTCTATCACGAACATAAAACAGATACAGCCATCGCCAATGCGGTCGGATCATCAAATGTAGCCATCTATTTCTGGCGAAAGCGCAGAAACTTACCGAGCATATCCTACGATCCACGAAAGCATGGTGAACCCACGAATTATCGAAATCACACGAACTACAAAAAAGCATTAAACCCTGAACAAGCAATAGAGATGCGGAGATTCCTAGTCACTCTTCAATGGGCGGCAAGGAAAGCACTATCCGAAGGCGCAAAACTTAATCTTAATGGATTCATCAACGAGTGGAGATGTCAAGAGTTTGGGAAAGAGGCGTAAGAAAATGAAGTTCGTTGACCTCTTCTGTGGAATTGGCACTATCCGTATGGGCATGGAACAAGCAGGACATGAGTGTGTTTATAGCGTGGAGTGGGACAAGCATAAAAGACAAATATACTCAATTATTTTTGGAAAGGAGCCGGAGGGAAGTGACATTTGTGCAGTTGACTATAGAGACATACCTAAAGCAGATTGTTGGTGTTTTGGGGCCCCTTGCCAAGACTTCTCCTTCGCAGGAAAACGAGCAGGAATGGAAGGAGAAAGGTCATCCCTTGTACTTGAAGTTTTTCGACTCGTTAGGGAAACCCCGGAAGAAGATAGACCCAAATACTTGCTCTATGAAAATGTTAAGGGAATGCTTTCTAGCAACGGAGGAAGAGACTTTCTCGGGATCATCAGTGAAATGGAATCACTGGGGTACGATATTGAATGGCAATTGCTTAACTCAAAGGATTTCGGAGTACCACAAAACAGAGAAAGGGTGTTCACTCTCGGACATCTTAGAGGACGAAGTTCCAGAAAAGTATTTCCTATCGAACGAGGCAACGGAAAAAATCTTGAGCAACTTATCGGAGGGCAACAAGGAATGCGCGTGTACGACTCAGGGGGGGTGAGTTGCACCATTTCTAGTCACGGTGGTGGATGGGGAGCGAAAACAGGTTTGTATGCGGTAGGAGATAAAGAAGATGAACTTCATAAATCAACCTAAATTCAATCGGTACGAACGATCAGATATTTGCCAAACACTAAAAGTAGGGGGGGATGTTCCTTTGTGCGAAGTAAGAGCATGTTTAACGCCTGACCGCATAGAGAAACGGCAAAACGGAAGACGATTTAAAAAACCAGGAGAACCGATGTTCACACTAACAAAGCAGGATATTCATGGGGTTGCTATTGTACAAACTCCTAGGGGAAACAATGAAGGAGGTTTACATGACATAGCACCAACACTAACAAAAAACAGTTGGGAACACAACAACCACTTAGTTAGTAAATGTCGAATCCGAAAATTAACGCCTAAAGAATGTTGGAGACTCCAAGGCGTACCCGATGAAATCACAGACAAAGTTATGGCGGCAGGAATAAGCGATACCCAAATGTATAGGGGAGCAGGTGATGCGTGTACTGTAAATGTTATTTATGAGATTGCGAAAAAGTTAACTTGAAAGAGGTGTGACTATGAACCAATACAAACCAATCAACAAAGATAAAGCCACAAAGATGTGGGAAAACGGATGCACAGATCAAGAGATAGCCGAAGAGTTGGGACTCAATAAACTCAGCATTGCAAATTGGCGCAGAAGAAACGGCATGGGAAGCAATATTGGCCTGTTTAACTGGTGCGAAAACGATAAAGGGAAGGTGATTGCGTGGTAGTTGATAATTTCAGCTTTTACATCACTCCTCAAGAGTATCAACAAGCACAAGAGAACGGTGTAAGACCACGACTACTAGATCAAAGGGTAAGGATGCTCGGATGGAAAAAAATAAGAGCTATCCAAACGCCCCCTAAACCTCAGAAATCAGTCAAACAATGGGTTGAGGTAGGCGAACAGAACGGGATTAAAAGCGCAACCGTTAGAAACCGAATCAATAAGCTAGGATGGGAACCGGAACGGGCCGCAACAGAACCGCTAAGGGATAAGAAAAAGGCTATGTTGGAGGCAAGAAAACGGAGGTGGATTAAATGCTCAAAATAGGACAGGGAAACTCAGTCAACAATCGGCATATTATCTCGATAGTTCAAGCCGGTAACGCACCGGCGAAGCGAATGGTTAACAATGCCCGTGAAAGTGGTTCCCTAGTCGATGCCACGGCAGGAAGAAAAACACGGTCAGTAATTGTCATGAACAGTCAGCACATCGTTATATCTTCGGCAGCGCCAGAAAAGCTAATAGAAAGAATGGAGGAATTGAGATGAAAGTAACACTGATTGACATGAATACCAAAGGTGTAAAAACGATGATTTCAGCCCTTGGAATTTGCCGGGGTAATGATTGCACCGAGGACACATTAAAAAAGGCACTAGAGGCCAAACCAGTGCCGCATATGAGCGTATTGGAGTTTGGTTGGGTATGCCTAAAGGTTGAGGGTGTGAGCGTAAAAACAAGAATACAACTCGTTAGACATAGGCTCTTTAGTACGATGGAGCGCAGTACAAGGTCTATAAATATGGAGCAAGCGAAATGTATTATCCCGAAAACAGCAATAAATACTTATATTTACGATTCCTACACTTTAGCCCTTGACGATTATTCGACAGCCTTATACGAAGGGTTAACGCCCGAGGATGCCTCATATCTCCTGCCGATGGGAGTAGAAACTGAATTCTTTCTAGCTGGAAATATGCGTACATGGTTTGAGTATTTCGAGAAACGCTTATGTAAAAAGCATGTACAAGACGAGCATTATCGGCTTGCAATGGAGATGTACAAGCTGATAAAAGATAAATTCCCGATGATCAGTCAGGCTGTACCTTGTAAAGCATGTGGAAAGTGCGGTGAAAAAGAATGAAGGGGAGAAGAGTGAGTAATTTCGGCACACTGGCTGCCGCCCAACTCATGGATGAAGATATTAAGTCTGAGGCGAAACCATGTCAGGTATGGAAATTAGATATTGAGCATTACAACAGGACAGGGGAAGTAAGGAAACTGGAATATCTGAGGGATGAAGAAGAGATTGTATTCAAGGGGCAATTTAATTATAGGGTAGGTGAGCGATATTAATTGTAACGGATTTCCCGTAAGAGGTTGGCTGAACGGACTAATCGAGGGATCGGCAACAATAGACGAAACAGAAGAAACAATAAACAGTTTTATCGAACTAGCGGCAAAGAAGGGATATAGCGAAGGAGTAGTGGATGGATTAAGGCGTAAGACATCGAGAGACGAACGAGAAGGAGTCTGTAAGGCGAGCAAATAGTATTTGCTAATAAGTATAAGGGCGATGATCTAAAACGCCAAGAAGGGGCAAATAAACCTCTAATCCAAGTATACCGATAGATGAACTGAGTATAAGGAGGATTATAACGTG
>JAUZPJ010000012.1 GCA_030706025.1 Bacillota bacterium
CGTTATAATGAGCATATCCTCGGGGCGAAGCGCTGCCAATAGTTCCGGCAAACGTGCGTCGAAGGCTTCTAAAGCACTTGCATAGCCTTCCACATCATTGCGGTGCCCATACAACATATCGAAATCAACTAGATTTGTCATGATTAAGCCTGATTTTACCTTGCCCATATAGTCTAACGTTTTATCAACACCCTCCATATTTCCCTTTGTCGTCACAAAATCCGTGATTCCTCTCCCAGCATAAATATCACGAATTTTCCCGACGGCACAAACCTCAAGGCCTTGTTCCTGGACATAATCCAATAACGTTTTATACGGTGGTTCAAGCGCAAAATCGTGACGATTTGTCGTGCGATAGAACTGTCCAGCTTGTCCAAGAAACGGTCTAGCGATGACCCGTCCCACTTGGAGCTCATCCGTCAGCATATCACGGGCGATCTGACAAATACGCATTAGTTCCGGCAAGGGAATAACTTCTTCATGTGCTGCGACTTGAAATACAGAATCTGCCGACGTATAAACAATGGGCTTACCGGTCCTTACGTGTTCTTCTCCTAAACGTTGGATAATCTCTGTCCCCGAAGCGACTTCATTGCCCATGATTTTTCGACCGATGGCTAACTCGTAGCGCTCTATCAACGATTTCGGGAAACCATTCGGAAAGGTCGGCAACGCTCTTTCCGAAATGACCCCGGCTATTTCCCAGTGTCCAGTTGTTGTATCTTTACCCAGAGATTGCTCTGCCATTTTTCCGAAGCAACCTAAGGGATTGGCAGAAGCCGGAACTCCTGCAATCGAACCAATATTGCCCAGGCCAAGTTTCTCGAGAAACGGGAGATTGAGTCCCCCCCGCTGTCGGGCGATATTACTTAAAGTATTACTCCCCGAGTCCCCGTACTTCTCAGCATCAGGCATTTCTCCTATTCCAACACTGTCCAATACAATGATGATACTCCTCGTCATTTTATTCTCACTTCCTATCCCTTAGTCTGCACGAGGATGTGCCTTTTTGAAGACATCAACCAAGTGTTTTCGCGTCAGATGAGTGTAAATTTGTGTTGTCGCAATATCCGCATGTCCCAGCATTTCTTGAACAGAACGCAAGTCTGCCCCATGATCAAGTAGATGGGTCGCGAAACTGTGACGAACCATATGAGGGGAGATTGTTCGCTCAAGATTATGATTCTTTCCCCATTTTTTCATGATGAACACCATTCCTTGGCGCGTAAGAGGTCGGCCATGGCCATTTAAAAAAAGGCGATCGTTTTTTTCTTTGCCGCACAATTTCTTTCGCAGACCATTAATATAAATCTCCACAGCCCTGATAGCCGGTTCGCCTAATGGTACGATTCGTTCTTTACTTCCCTTACCAAGGCAACGAACATATCCGACATCCAACGATATGTCCTCTAAACGCAAACTGATGAGTTCGGATACACGAAGTCCAGTACTATAAAGAACCTCTAACATGGCTAAATCTCGCTGGCCAAAATCGGATGCTCCCCTTGCTTGCAGTAGTTTATCCATTGTTCCTTCCGACAACACCTTCGGAAGGGGTTGATTTAACGTTGGGGTCACCAAATAAGTACTTGGGTTATCGCTGCGCTGTCCCTCATTTAATAAAAATGCAAAAAACCCCCGGAGGGAAGCAATACAACGGGCTATGGTTCGGGGTGATCTTCCCATATCCTTTAATTTAAGATGAAATAAAAACAGATCATTGGCTTCACACACCATAAAATCTGTTCCCCTCAGGTTAAGGAAACTTTTTAGTTGACACAAATCTCGCTCATAAGCCTGCCTTGTATTCTCAGAAAGCCCCCGCTCAACCCGCAGATACGTCAAATACTGATTAATAGATTGTTCCCCGGAGGTCATAGATTACCCCCTCCTTTACTGCTAAATTCTACATAGGAAGGGGATTTTCCTTGTTCGTAACTAACATACCCTCTCGACCCCGGATTTTCCACGCGTAGTGGATTACCATTGGGTTTTTGATCGTTATGTAAGAGCGAAGACATCCATATGTTACACAAGGCAATCAGCTTAGGCAGGAGCACTGCGAGTAAAATAAGGAGGACAAATACCCTTCCGAGATAAAGAAAAAACTCACTCCAACGTTTCATTGGCTTACGCTCCCCCCTATCCCTAAAACCTATGCACTTCCTGATTGTCCTTATCCTTAAAAGAATAAAGGACCGCTATTCTTATAGCGGTCCCATGAAATCGATTATTGAGCGGATCCCAATCAAGGTTCCGCTTCATACTAAACTAAATTAAAGCAAAGCTTCTTCCAATGGGGTATACATGATATTCAGAGATTCAGCAACTGCTTTGTAAGTCAACTTACCGTTAATCACATTAATTCCTTTACGAAGCGAACGATTATCTTGGATTGCCTTGAAATACCCTTTATTGGCGATCTCTAAGGCATATCCTAACGTTACATTGGTCAAAGCATAGGTTGAGGTTCGTGCAACTGCCCCAGGAATATTAGCAACAGAGTAATGAACAACACCATGTTTAATATAAGTGGGGTTACTATGTGTTGTTACACGGTCAATTGTTTCGATGCTGCCTCCTTGGTCAATAGCTACGTCGACTATGACGCTACCAGGTGACATTGCTTTCACCATCTCTTCTGTTACCAAATGGGGAGTACGAGCACCCGGAATCAGGACAGCCCCAACTAGCAAATCAGCTTTAGCAACACTATTCGCAATATTAAAGGGATTGGAAGCTAAAGTTCTTACTCGGCCGCTAAAGGCAGCATCAATCTCCCTTAATCGCGCGGCGCTTTGTTCGACAATTGTAACACCTGCACCCAAACCAACAGCCATTCTAGCCGCATTAATGCCCACAATGCCACCGCCGATAATGGTAACATTCGCGGGGGTTACTCCAGGGACTCCTCCAAGTAGTATCCCTTTCCCTCCAAATGGTTTTTCAAGTAATTGAGCTCCGATTTGAATCGCCATCCGTCCAGCGACTTCACTCATTGGAGTAAGCAAAGGCAATGAGCCGTTATCCAACTGGATGGTTTCGTAAGCAATCCCGACCACTTGTTTCTTCATAAGCTCGTTGGTTAATTCCGGTTCATTTGCTAAA
Source organism: Bacillota bacterium (assembly GCA_030706025.1). Taxonomy (GTDB): domain Bacteria; phylum Bacillota; class Desulfitobacteriia; order Desulfitobacteriales; family Desulfitobacteriaceae; genus Desulfosporosinus. Next base: position 3,109 of record JAUZPJ010000012.1, read on the forward strand.
TGCAAATAAGTAAATAGGAGTTGTCCGGCCTTAAAGAACTCATATTCAGAAGCAATGGGTTCTTTAACTTTTATAACCATGTCGGCATTCCAAACTTTTTCGGCTGAATCAAGGATCTGAGCACCGGCATCAATATACTCTTGATCGCTGATGCCACTGCCTTCACCGGCAGATTTCTCCAAAACAACTTGATGTCCATTCAATACGAATGTATGGACACCCGCAGGGGTAATCGCTACCCGACTCTCATTGTTTTTAATCTCTTTTGGTACTCCAATCAGCATAATACAAACCTCCATCTTTATCATTAACCCTCGCATTGTAATTATAATGCAAATATTGTGCCAATAGCAAGTGGTATAATCTCCTCATTCAGGTTATCCCACTAGATAGGCCTTCACGACCCTTTTCTGTGCTCCTCCATAAGAAATAATGAGTCCTGAAAAGCCGGCCTATACAGAATATTCTTGCATGCAATATTATTCAATGCAATAATTTGCAGATTACGTATTAAAGTCCTAATAATCGTACGCCCAGTACAGAAAAATACCCCTGTGCCACTCCTACAAAAACTGCTCCTAGTGTAACAAAGGTTGCTGCAGCCGTGTAATAAAGGAATTCACGGCGAAGTGACTCTCCTCTTGCTTTACCTCTAAGCAGCAAGAACGAAAAGATCGTGGCCAACCCTGCTCCCAGGAGTAGTAATGGTATCGCAAAGAGAGCAGGGATAAGAACTGTTGTAAAAATTAGAGCTAATCCAAGGGTTCCTTTCACTCCTATGATAAAGCTAACCGTAAATCCAAGAATAAATCCGCGCGTGAAGACTATGAGATAAATTAAGGGCGCTCCAATAATTGTAAGTCCCAAGATCCAAATTCCTGCCATCATAATAAACATATCTCTAGCAAGTTGTCCAAGAAAACTAGGATCTAGGGTTGTCGGCTGGCTTGTTAAAAGCGTGTTCAAGAATTTCCCAAGTTGGGAAGTTTCCGAGCTGCCCAAGGCACTGACTCCAACCGCTCCAAATACCAAACCTGCCAGATAAACACTCGAAAGTGTGAGATAAATAATCCAATATTGCCGAATGTGTTCCCCGAGCTTTTTCCACATCCTCCACACCTCTCCCATATGTTCTTATGGGATTTTATTCCTCTGGCGCAGAAAGTATGTCCACAACTCGACCGAATATACCACCACCACCGGCTTCCACAGTTAATTTTCCTGCCCTCGCTATTAAAATTAAACGGGCAATCTTTTCTCCGGCAACGCTTTCTAAGTCATCCAAATCAACGTGATGAAGCACCGCCATTTCTGTTCCAAAGGCCTTCAAAAGCCGTTCATACATTTTGGGCCCAACTCCAGGGAGTTGCCGTAGAGGAACTTGATGGACATAGGAGGTATCTTGTTTACCCATCGGTCGATCAGCAATACTTATCAACCGATCCAAAACTCCCATTATAACATGCTTACTCCCACAATCCGGGCACACCAATTGAGGCGGTTGGGTCTGAACGACCTTTTCACAACTTAGGCAATATGTACGATGATATTTTCCTACTTTAGGAGGCAAACCATAATTTCGAACAACTTGTTTGTTATTTCCCTGAATTAGATCCATCAACCCTCCAAAAGAAGGATCAATTTGTGCAATGGTATTATACTCTCTCGCAATATTGGCCAAAGAATGAGCGTCCGAGTTGCTGAACAAAACCATTGGATCCAGTTCTTTGATACATGCTGCCATTGTTCGATCCGCACTAAGTCCAATTTCCAAAGCTTTCGGTAAAACAGAAAGAACGTCCTTCATACGTCTGCAACAATTTCCGTAAATACCCTTATGAGGCGTGAAAGCATGTGCCGGAAACCAGACCCCTCCTGCTTGCTCAACTACGTCAAGCCATTGATCTATGGGGATATGTCCCTTCTGTGTGCTCAATTGCCAATTTTTCGTAGTTGGTCTTAAGGTTCGTACGTACTGGTTCATCGTTTCTATTGATGGGAAGTAGGCTACAAAATGGGCATTTCCTTCCCCAACCTGTAATTCAATTTCATGGCCAGGAATCAACGTTAATCCATTTGCGGCATAACCCCCTGCCGATAAAGGGCGCAGATGTCCGGATGAAATCAGCGTCTTAAAGTCATGTTGCACGCCGGTTGAATGCGCGTCGACTAGGCCAATTAGGGAAAGTCCTTTGATATCCCGCGCAACCTCTATGATATTCGGTAACGTTAAATTTTTGGAGGCAGTGATTTTAACGGCCTTGCCATCTAAACTTTCTCCAACATGGACGTGCAAATCTGCAAAAATCATTCTAATCTCCCTTGCACAAGCAATATAGCCAGAATGGTTTTCGCATCAGTAAACCCATTATGTTGTGCCCTATGCACGGCTTCATTCCAGGGAATTCTTTCTACGGCTAGGAATTCGTCCTCATCAGGCGATAAAGGATCCCATTCTAAATCCCTTGCTAAATACAGATGCATCACCTCGTCCGTAAAACCAGGCGTAGAATAAAATGTACTTATATGTTCCATCTTCCCCCTATATCCTGTTTCCTCGCGCAGTTCCCGTACCGCACAATCAAGGGGTTTTTCTTGAGGGTCTAGTTTGCCGGCAGGAATTTCTAAGGTTTCTTGGGCAATTGGATAACGAAATTGGCGGACCATGAGCACCTGCTGATCCTGTAATGCTATAATCCCTACTGCTCCAGGATGCCTTATCACTTCCCGGGATGTTTCCTTCCCATTCGGCAAACGAACGATATCTCGTTCTAATCGTAACATTCGCCCCTCAAAAATCACTTCTCCACCAATACGTTCTTCTTGTCGATTTTGTTCTGCCAAAGTGTCTCCCTCTCTCTATGAACTAATTACTTTACTTATTTTACCCCAAGTTTTGTCCAAAATGTCAACGACTATAAAAAAGTGAAGCAGTTAGTCGGCGATACAAACTAACTGCTTCACTGAACGAACTGGCTCAATACTTTCTGCTTTATGCTGTTTTCCCCAATTTAATTCGTCTCGCTAACTCGATCCCCTGCTCTAGAGCTTGTTGGTTCAGGGGGATTAGGTTATGGCGATAGTCCGGTAGAACGTTCTTTAAGGCCCCAATAACGGATTCGGGGCTTACTGCATTCGTCAATTCGATAAATGCGCCCAAAATAATCATATTAGCCACCTGTGAATTCCCTAACTTCTCATTGGCGAGGTCGGATGAAGGTATTTTTAAAACGTTAAGGTCTTGGCGCTGAGGTTCAATGTCAATCAAAGAGGAATTGATCAGTAACAACCCTCCCTGTTTAACATCCTTTTCAAACTTCTCAAGGGAGGGACGATTCAGGACGATTAGAGTATCTGGTTCAGAAATGATTGGAGAACTTACCTCTTCATCTGAAATTGTAACGGAGCAATTAGCGGTTCCGCCTCGCATTTCCGGGCCATAGGAAGGAATCCAACTTACATGTTTATCTTCAACCATTCCCGCATAAGCAAGAAGCTGTCCCATAGACATAACCCCCTGCCCTCCAAAGCCTGCTAGAATAATTTCTTGCAGCATCAGCTCTTCTCCTCCTCTAATGGTTTCTTTACGCCGAGCGGGTAAACCGGAATCATTTTATCAGCGATCCATTTTAAGGATTCCGTCGGGGTATACCCCCAATTTGTAGGACACGACGATAAAACTTCAACCAGCGAGAACCCCTTCCCAGCAATCTGAAGTTCAAAGGCAGTCTTTATCGCCTTTTTCGCTCTCGCCACTTCTTGAGGATTGTGCACAGACACCCGGGCGATATAAACCGCTCCTTCCAAAGTCGCCAGCATCTCCGCGACTCGAATTGGGTATCCCTGGGTAGCTGGATTCCGACCATCGGGAGATGTCATACTTTCTTGGCCGAGAATGGTCGTTGGAGCCATTTGTCCACCTGTCATACCATAAATGGCATTGTTAACAAAAATGGTTGTGAATTTCTCTCCTCGGGCAGCGGCATGCACAATCTCACCTATTCCAATAGAAGCAAGATCGCCATCGCCCTGATATGTGAAAACAACCTTTCTTGGAAAAACCCGCTTGATACCAGTGGCAACAGCAGGTGCCCTTCCATGAGCAGCTTCTTGCATATCAATATTGAAATAATTGTAAGCGAGCACGGAGCACCCTACTGGAGAAACCCCAATCGTTTCTTCCCTTATCCCAAGTTCATCGATCACTTCGGCAACCAGACGATGAATAATCCCATGCGTACAGCCGGGGCAATAGTGTGTTTTGGCAGAGGTTAAGGCCGCAGGACGTTCAAAGACAGTAATCATACCGTACCACCTCCCTCTCCATTGCTGACTATGCGTTTAACTTCTTCCATTACATCTCTGGTGGTCGGAACCATGCCACCGGCACGCCCATAAAAGTGTACTGGAACTTTAAACTCTAGGTTATAACGCACGTCCTCAACAAGTTGCCCCATGCTCATCTCAACTGTCAGAACATTTTTGGCCTGAGCGCAGGCAGCCTGTAGTGCGGGCTTCGGAAAGGGAAATAAGGAGATCGGACGGAACAGCCCAGCCTTGATTCCTTCAGCTCTGGCTTTATCCACAACTGCTCTGGCAATCCTAGCTGACGAGCCATAGCCAACCAACACAATATCCGCTCCATCTGTCTTATACTCTTCCCATAGCATTTCTTTAGCCATTCGTTCATATTTCCGTTGAAGGTGATGATTATGTTTCTCAAGCTCTGAGGCATCAAGGTATAAAGAATTGATTAAATTCGGCGCTCGCCCTTTGGCACCGGTCGTAGCCCACGGTTTATCCGGTAATTTACCAAGATCTTTTTGTTCCGGTAATTCAACAGCTTCCATCATCTGGCCAAGGATGCCATCCCCTAGAATCATGACGGGGTTGCGATATTCGTCAGCAAGATCAAACGCCTTACCCATCAGGTTAACCATTTCTTGAATGGTAGCAGGAGCTAAAACGAGCAGCTTGTAATCTCCGTGCCCACCCCCCTTAACGGCTTGGAAGTAGTCGGATTGTGCGGGCTGTATACTGCCGAGTCCCGGACCTCCCCGCTGTATATTAACAATCACACACGGGAGTTCCGCGCCTGCCATATAGGTAATTCCCTCCATTTTAAGGCTGATGCCTGGGCTCGACGAAGATGTCATAACCCGCGCACCACACCCCGCCGCTCCGTAGACCATATTTATGGCGGCAATTTCAGATTCTGCCTGAACAAATACCCCTCCCACTTCTGGAAGACGTTTAGAGAGGTAGTGGGGAATTTCATTTTGTGGGGTAATAGGGTAGCCGAAAAAATATCGACATCCAGCGCGAATTGCGGCTTCTGCTAAGGCTTCATTCCCTTTCATCAGAACCTTGACCATTATTTCCTCTCCTCCTTTCGCACCGTAATGACTACATCCGGACACATTCTGGCACAAAAACTGCAAGAAATGCACTTCTCTTGTTCTATCACGGTCGCAGGATGATAGCCCATAGCATTAAGGCGATCCGCCATAACCACGATATTTTTCGGACAGACGCTTGTACAGATTTCGCATCCTTTACAGCGTTCTTCATCGAACTCAACGTTTAACATCACATCTAATTCCCTCCTTGTTTGGCGAGACCTGTCATTAATTCGTTTGAAAATTCAGATATTATTTCAACCTAAGACTTGGATCGTTACAGATAACCCAATTGTTTGTAGTCATTTATATCAAATGTTGCTGCCCATTAGGGCCTTAGTCACATTCTTACACTACCTACGCTTTACTAATGCAAGATTGATGCCAACAATGTATAAATTATAGGATTATCTGATTTGAGACGATTTTGCCTCGAACTAACGAAAGAAAACGAGTTCTAATACTATTTTATGGATAATAAAAAGAAAATGAATACTGCAATAGTATTCATAGTCAGCACTCCTATGCATGCAAAAGTCTTCCTGCAATATTTCGCAATCCGCATTTGCAATGTATTTCTAACGTTTTCCCATACTATCCATCACTAAAAAGCCATTTCTTAAAGGCAAACGTATTATATTAAGCCATGCCTTTTAAGCTTATAATAAAAGTTTCGAATTGACATTTTTAGTTGCTGGGCAGCCTTTGTTTTATTCCCCCCCGTTCTTTGTAATGCAACTAAAAGCAGAGAGCGTTCCCATTGCCGTTGTAATTCTTCGAACCCTTCTTCTTCTTCGGACAAAGAAGATTGGCCCAAGTTAACGAATTGCGTGTCCGAATAATTGTCGTTAGGAAACGTTAATACCGGTAGACGAGATTGCTCCACAACCGTTTCACCCAATCGCATATTTATTATGGCACGGCCCAAGATATTTTCTAACTCACGAACATTTCCTGGCCAATGATACCCCATCAAAATGCGTAACGTTTCCTCACTTATTTCTTCAACGCACCGCCCATATTCCTGATTAAAGCGTCGAATTAAGTGGTGAACAAGTAAGGGAATATCGTCTTTCCGCTGTCTTAAGGGAGGGATTATCACTGGAATCACATTTAAACGATAATACAAGTCTTCGCGGAACTTTCCGGCTCTCAACTCTGCTTCCAAATTGGCGTTCGTCGCAGCAATGACCCGAACATCGACATTAAACGAACGATTATCTCCTACTTTCACGATTTCACGTTCTTGCAGAACGCGTAAAAGCTTAGCCTGCAGGTTGAGACTTATTTCTCCAATCTCATCCAGAAAAATGGTTCCTCCGTTTGCTTCTTCAAAAAGGCCTACTTTTCCCCCACGCTTTGCTCCAGTAAAAGCTCCTTCAACATAACCAAACAGTTCGCTCTCCAAAAGGTTATCCGCTAACGCCGCACAATTAACTCGAATGAACTGCCCTTTCTGGCGTTCACTCGAACGGTGAATTGCATGAGCAAAGAGTTCTTTTCCTGTCCCGCTTTCGCCTCGCAAAAGAACAGTAGCAGGAGTTACAGCTGCCCGTTGGGCCTGCTCAATAGCTGCTTTGATGGCATCACTTTCCCCAATAATATCCTTGAATGTATATTTTGCTTCTAGATGGCGAATTAACCTTTTTGCCCTTTCTAATTCCTCAGAAAGCCTGTGAATTTCAGTTATATCATGCAAGACACCTACCGTCCCTCGTAACTGTCCGGAAACGATAACCGGAGCGACATTTACGACCACTTCCTTTCGATTAGGCCCTACTTTCATCGAAACACCTTTAACGGGCTGACGGGTTCTTAATACCTTAATGTGCATACTTTCTCCTTCTGCGATATCAACGGTCGGTGGTTTACCTATAACATCCTCCTCCGTTAAACCTGTCAAATGAGTATACGCCGGGTTAATCAAGATCCCTAGACCATTCTCATCGACGACAGAAATAGCATCCTGTGTAGAGTTAATGATAGCCGTCAGAAGAATGCGCACATCCTGAAGCATGTTGACTTTAGCTCTAAGATCTTCATATTCTGTCATATCTCGCAAGAAAGCGGCTGCTCCGATCACACGTCCTTGGTCATCTTTAAAAGGCATTCGGCTGGCAATAATCATCTTGTGACCTATTCTGCTGAGATTATTAAATTCAATCGTTTCTGAATCTCGAATATGTGGCAATGAATCTTCCGGCATCAGTTGCCATAAATCCTTGCCCAATATATCTTCAACCGCCAGATCAAATAATTTAGCCGCGTAAAAATTGCAGATCACAATTTCATTAAGTACATTAATCCCTAAAATTCCTTGATTCATTACCTCAGCTAGTACCTCAAGCTGATGACGTAAAAACATTTCTCTATCTCTCCCTCTTATTAATCAGAACTTCCTGTCTATTTACCTGTTAATTCGCATTATCTCTGCAAAATCCTGCTTAGCAATATTTTGCACTATCAAGAAACGCATCACCAAGTTGCAAAAGTAACCCTCTTAACTCACCTTTATATATAAAAAACACCTTAATTTTTCCCGATTATTGACCCAATAATCGGGAAAAATTAAGGTGTTACGTTACGATATTAATATCAACCCGTTCGAATCATGCTATCACATCATTGACATCCGCAATTTATCTGCAACCATTGCAATAAATTCAGAATTCGTGGGCTTACCGCGGTCAACATTAATAGTATAGCCAAAAAAGCGGTTCATAAAATCGATATTTCCTCGATCCCAGGCAAGTTCAATAGCATGGCGAATTGCACGTTCTACACGACTTGGAGTTGTTTGATACTTAGAAGCAATCATGGGATAAAGCTCCTTAGTTACTGCTCCAAGGAGGGTAATATTCAGAACTACGCTAACAATAGCATCCCGCAAATATTGATACCCTTTTACATGAGCAGGAACCCCCATTTGATGGATCATTCGTGTTACTTCAACTTCAAGATTTTTAGTCGTCGGTGGTATGATTCCATTGGAAATTTGCGAATTCGCGACATGCGAACTCGATATGCTTTTTACGTCAGATACCGAGTTGCTCATAGGGGTTGGAGTGGTACCTAATGAATCAGCAAAATTATCTTGTAATTGTCTAATACGTTTACCCAAGGTTTCCAACTCAAAAGGTTTTAATATGTAATAACTAGCGCCAAGGCTTACGGCACGTTGAGTCATTGACTCTTGTCCGAACGCCGTTAAGACAATTATTTTGGGTCTCTGCACAGCATTTTGAAGTTTTTCCAAAACGCCTAAACCATCAAGGTGAGGCATGATTATATCTAATAAAACAACATTAGGTTCTTCTCGAAAAATTAGGTCCAGTGCCTCATTCCCATTATAAGCAACCCCAACAAGGCTCATATCTTCTTGCCGTTCAATAAATTCTTTAACGATCTCGACAAATTCCCGGTTATCATCTGCCAATAAGACTCGAATAGGTCTTTGCATCTCCCAGGATCCTCCTCATTTACAGACATATTAGAATTACTATTTCGACAATTGTTTTGATACTCCTTCTTTTTTTAATCTTTTTTAAGATGAAATATGTCAATAATAAAAAGAAAACGAGCAGCTTTTTTTATCTTTTTTGCTACTCATTTTCCTTTTTTACTTTATGCTGCTTCATTTTTCAAGGGCAGTTGGGTTTCATTTAACATGTTTTGGATAAACACTCCATAGCCACGTTGACTGTCATTCACAAAAACATGGGTTACTGCACCAATTATTTTACCATCTTGAACAATAGGACTACCGCTCATACCTTGGATGATACCTCCTGTGGCTTCGAGCAGCCTAGGATCTGTTACACGCACAATCATATTTTTACTATCGGTGCGATTGTGCATTACGCGATCGATCTGAACATCAAACTCCTCAATCTTTTCCCCCTGAATCACCGTATAAATCTTAGCAGGACCAGCCTTGACTTCTGATTCCCACCCCACTGGAATTGCCTCTTTGAAATACGGATTATTGACGGCTCCATTCATTTTTCCGAAAATACCTGTAAGAGTATTTTTTTCGATTGATCCTGTAAACGGCGAATTAGTGACAAAGGAACCAATTTTTTCGCCTGGATGACCACGTTTCCCTTTTTCAATAGCATAGATAGACGAAGCAATAATTTTTCCATTGAAGACTTCAATTTTTTGGTTTGTATCTGCATCGGTAATTACATGTCCAAGAGCACCATATTGTTTTGAATCAGGATCTAGAAACGATAACGTTCCTACACCCGCAGCTTCATCTCGAACATATAAACCCACGCGATATCGGCCAGTCTCTACGCAAAAAATTGGCTTTATCATTTTTTCGATAATCTGGCCTTGGTGTTTAAATATGACACTTGCATCACCTTTTTCTTCTCCAGCTTGATGAACCGCATTAGATACATCTTGGTCAGAGCGAACTTCTTTGTTATTGATTTTCAGAAGAATATCTCCAACTTCGATTCCGGCTTCCTTGGCTGGAAATATCTTTTTCCCACTTTTGTCCACAACCGGAGCTTGACCAACTACCATAACACCCTTCGTCTGCAAAGTAACACCAATTGATTGTCCACCAGGTATTAATTTCATGGGCTTCATCACTTCGATTTCACCGGATCTTAGTGGGAAAATCCCAAATAACTTGTAAGCAACGTCTAGTTTTTCTGATCTCAAAGAATTAGATAAGTCACCTGATGCAACCGAAATAATTTGATTTGATGATGGAATTCTCTCTACTGTAATAAATCTTGACCAAAATCCATTGAATTGTGGCTCGATAACACTGACTTGTGCTTGCTCCGGAAATTCCACCAACTGTTGAAAACTTGGATTGAAACAGAGAAAGGTACAGAAAAGGAGACTGACAAAAACGAAAACGCTCTTTTTTTTCACTCTCTTATCATCCTCCACTCTATTTCTCCCCATTTATCTTCCCTTTTCCTCATATTAGAGCGTTTCTAATAAGTTTAAGTGAATTATGATCTTAAATTAACCAAATTTCTTTGGTTTCATCCTGTAAAATACGTTCCATATTTCATAAAACATAGCAAATAAGTCAAAAGAAAAAGACTGCATATTTACAGCCTTTTTATAAAAATTGAATTAATAAAAATCCAAGTTTGTTGAATAGTATAGTTTGGGTTATTTACGGTATTTTCGTTGCTATTGACCGGGTTAATAACTCCCGAGCGTGTTTTCGTGCAATTTCCACTTCTGTGCCCCCAAGCATTCGAGCAAGTTCCCCAAGGCGGTCGGATTCTGACAACGCTTCGACCCTTGTCCTTGTCCTTTCGCCGTTTACTTCCTTGATAATGCCATAATGGACATCTGCAAATGCGGCAACTTGAGCGGCATGAGTGATACAAAAAACCTGTTTGTTTTCGGCAATTTTGGCCAGTTTTTCACCAACCTTATGGATCGTCCTTCCTCCGACTCCACTGTCTACCTCATCAAAAATAAACGTCCCGACAGACTCTACTTTGGCCAGTAAACTTTTCAAGGCTAACATCAGGCGAGACATCTCACCACCAGATGCTACCTTCGCTAAAGGCTTAGGAGGTTCCCCAAGGTTTGCCGAAAAATAAAACTCTACCATTTCTGCACCACCGTTTGATGGCTCTTCGTTAGGCGTAAATCGAACTTCAAAACGACTTCTCTCTAAACTCAGGTCCACGAGTTCTTGCATTAGACCTTTCTCAATTCGAGCAGCAATTTCAAGACGTTTTTGGCTAAGCAGATTTGCAACCGTGTCATAGCCTTGGCGTGTCGTCATCTTCTCCTTATGGATGGCTTCAAATTGCTCTTGAACATGAGTGATTTCATCGAACTCTTGGATCATTTTATCGCGTTTTTCCAAAATATCGTCTAAGTTTGTTCCATATTTTCTAAGTCTTTTCAACTGAATAAGCCGTTCCTCTATCTGGTCGAGCCTTCCAGGTTCAAACTCAGAATTATCCCGGTATGACCTGACCTGGTCCGCTAAATCCTCGGTTGCATAATAGATGGACTCGATTTGCTCAAAACCTGTAAAAGTATCATCCAACCGGGCTAGCTCTTGAAGTGCTTTACGTGTCTGACCCAAAAGATCAAAGGCCGCCTGTTTCCCTGCTGAGCCCTCATAAAGGGCAACATAGGCATCAGAAACCAAACCAGTAATCCGTTCCGCATTACTTAGGCGCTTTTTTTCTTGTGTGAGTTCTTCCTCTTCTCCTGGAAGCGGGTTAACCTGCGCAATTTCCTCGATTTGATAACGCAGGAATTCCTCACGCTTTTGCCGTTCTTCTTCTGAAATCGTTAGCTCCCGTTCTTTACGGAGGATTGCTTGATAGTTTTTTGCTGCTTTATTCACGATGCTGACGTCGTCCTGAAGTCCCCCTAAAGCATCTAAGAGGCCGCGGTGTGTTTCCGAACGAAAGAGTGACAGATGTTCTATTTGGCCATGTATATCCACAAGACCTACACATAGTGAACGATAAAGAGTAAGGGGAATGGTGCGACCTTGAACACGGCATATATTTTTTCCAGAAGTATTCATTTCGCGATAGAGGAACAATTGGCCATCTTCAGCGGGATAACCAGCTTCTTCGAGCCGCAGTACAGATTCTGGGGTTAAATCTTCGAAAATCCCTTCAATTCGGGCCTGTGTTTCCCCGTGTCGTATCAAGTCTGCACTGGCTCGTCCACCCAATAGAACCCCTAAGGCATCAATCAGCATTGATTTCCCTGCACCAGTTTCTCCTGTGAACACAGTCAACCCTTGAGTAAAGCTTAAACGAACTGCTTCCATTAAGCCAAAATTCTCCACGTGCAACTCCGCTAGCATAATGTCCCTCCTATCCAAGCAAGGTGGTAATCCGTTCTAAAACCGTCGGTACAGCTTCTTTCGGTTTGATAATCAATAGAATCGTATCATCCCCAGCAACTGTCCCAATGATCTCTTCCCAATTACTATTATCCATAACAGCAGCTAACGCATGGGCATTCCCCGGAATCGTTCGAATCACAATCAGGCTTTCCGTATCATTAATAGAAACTACGGTTTCGCGAAGTACTCGTTTGAGACGATCTTGCAAGTTTACCGGATGCACTTCACTCGGAATTGCATAGCGATATTCGTCGTCTAAACTTGGAATTTTGATAAGTCCCATTTCTTTTATGTCCCTGGAGACCGTCGCTTGAGTGACATTAAATCCAGCTAGGTGCAATTTATCAGCGAGCTCCTCCTGAGTTCGAACGATCTCCTTCGTTATAATCTCTTGAACCTTCATCTGGCGACGAGCTTTCATACACAAGCCTCCCCTTTTTGCGATGCACGAGGTTCGATGCTCGATGCTCGAATATTCGTGCCTTGCGCATCGAATTTACTCATGCCAACGATCCCTAAACTTTTCTCGAACCACTTGAGGAAAACTTCGGTTTCCCACCCGAATAAGCTGGGCTTTAACCGGCGAAGATTTAATCAAGACCGTTTCCCCCGCTCCAATCTTAACACTATTCCTCCCATCAAAGGTCACCAAGCATTGTTCACCTTGAGCAAGAATAATTTGAATTTCTTCCCGTTCTGAAACAAGCATTGGACGCGCTGACAGGGAATGTGCTGCTAGAGGTGTAAGCAACATAGCTTGGACATTAGGGCTGATGATCGGCCCGCCCGCAGATAATGAATAGGCAGTAGAGCCCGTTGGGGTCGCGATAATCAAGCCGTCAGCCGGATAACTTACAGAAGGTTCCCCTGATAAATTTACTTGAAGGGTTATGACGCCATTCTCACTTTCCCTAGAAAACACGACGTCATTTAAAACCAACTGAGAAAGATCGTCGGTACCGTCCCGTTTTACGAGCGCTTCCAACATTAAACGCTCCTGAATTTTAAATTCATCACGTAAAATCTTTTCTAAAGTATTGAAAATATCTTCCCGTTCAATTTCGCACAAAAATCCTAAACGCCCAAAATTGACACCTAAGACGGGTATCCCCAAGGGGGCACCTTCTCGAGCTGCTTGGAGCAGCGTTCCATCGCCACCTAGTGAAATTAAAAATCTCGCCCCATGCTCAACTATTTCTGCCCACTCGGTTACGACGTCCCACCCACGGGATTGGAACCAAGGTTTTATTTGAGAAGCCAACGCCTTGGCTTCCGGTTTACTTTTATTGGGCCATAAACCAACGACTTTTTCCATTCGATTATTCCGTCTCTTTCTGAGCGTTTTGAACCACATGTTCGAGTCTTAAATGCCAATCGACCCCTGAACCACTTTGTAACCCCAGCCAGGCAAGGTATTCTATATTGCCTTCCGGACCACGAATTGGAGAATAGTCTAAACCAAGTACCTGAAAGCCCATAATTTCAGCCTGATTAAGAACCTGTTCCAGCACTTGTTGATGAACTAGGCTATCTTTGACGACGCCCTTTTTCCCCACGTGCTCCCTTCCGGCTTCAAATTGAGGTTTAATAAGGGTTAACACCTGACCCTCGTCTTTAAGAATGGCTAACATGGCCGGAAATATTTTCGTAATTGAAATAAACGCAACATCTGAAACGACCCAATCTACCTTTTCAGGAAGAGATTCCTTATCTAAATACCGAGCATTGACCCGTTCCATCGAGACCACCCGGGGGTCTGTTCGGAGTTTCCAGTCTAACTGCCCATATCCTACATCCACTGCATAAACTCGCCTTGCACCGTTTTGTAAAACGCAGTCAGTAAACCCTCCTGTAGAAGCACCAATATCTGCAACAGCCCGATCCTTAAAATTGAGTGAAAATGCTTCGACTGCTTTGGCTAATTTTAGTCCACCTCGTGAAACAAACGGTAAAGTTTCCCCTTTAACTTCAATCAAAGACTCTTCAGGAATTTCCGTTCCAGGCTTATCCACTCGCTGTCCGCCCACAAAAACAATTCCCGCCATAACCATGGCTTTCCCCTTTTCACGACTAGCAGCCAAGCCATTCTTCACTAATAAGACATCGATACGTTCCTTACCCTTTGACACAGTATCCCTTCCTGTCCTTCATTTTGGCCATGAGTAACCTCTTAAGAATTCGCGATGCGGCGAATTAATTGGAGACGCTCTGCCGCTTGCACGATTCCTTTAACAGATATTCCATGGACTTTATGCAGCTGAGGAATCGGGCCCTGATCCACGAACCCATCATATCCCAAACGTTCAAACGCTACTCCTTCTATTCCTTCCTCTTCTAGAAGTTCGAGGATAGCGCTTCCCATGCCTCCTTTAAGGACTTGATCTTCAACAGTAATAAAATGTTTTGTTAGACGTGCATAATGCAAAAGCAGTTCACGATCAAGAGGGTTGACATACCGCAAGTTTATGACAGCAGCATCCACGCCGCTATGGCGTAATTCCTGAGCCGCCTGAAGGCAGACACTTACGATCGGTCCGACCCCAATTAGAGTCACATCTTTGCCGTCACGAAGCACTTCCGCCTTGCCCAGGGGGATTTCGCTTAAGGTTTCATCCAGTTTCACACCCCGCCCAACCGATCTCGGATAACGTAAGGCCACGGGTCCGCTATGTTGTAAGGCCGTATAGAGCATATGGCGTAACTCGTTCTCATCTTTTGGAGCCATAATAACTAGATTAGGTATGATTCTAAAGAAGGATATGTCAAAAACTCCGTGATGCGTAGGGCCATCATCCCCTACCACTCCGGCACGATCAACCGCTAACACAACATTAGCCTTTTGTAAACAGACATCATGCAATACTTGATCAAAGGCCCTTTGATAAAACGTAGAATAAATTGCCACGACTGGCTTAAGTCCACCTAAAGCCAACCCAGCAGCAAATGTAACGGCATGTTGTTCAGCTATACCAACATCGAAAAAACGGTCTGGATATCGATGGGCAAATACACTAAGGCCGGTCCCACTGGGCATAGCTGCACTAATAGCAACGATCTTAGGATCTTCCTTAGCTAGAGCACAAAGAGTTTCTCCAAACACCGTCGTGTAGGTTGGGGGAGCCTGTGATTTTGTGCTCTTTCCCGTCTCCGTATTAAAAGGACCGATACCATGAAAGATATCTGGATTCTCCTCTGCTGGTCCGTAGCCTTTTCCTTTACGCGTCACTACATGAACTAGCACAGGTCCCTTTTTATGTTTCGCCTGGTCTAGAACCTGTTCCATTAAGGCTTGATCATGTCCGTCAATGGGTCCCAAATAGGTGAACCCTAATTCTTCAAAAATCAGGCCAGGCACTAAAAGATATTTCAGACTATCCTTAGCTTTCCCAACCATCTTGGCAACTTGTGTTCCAATACCCGGTATTCGTTTTAACAGGTACTCAATATCTTCTTTACGCTTGTCATAACGAGGGTCAGTTCTCAAGCGATTAAGATAGGAGGACATAGCTCCTACATTAGGAGAAATAGACATTTCGTTATCATTCAGAACCACAATCATGTTAGTTTCACTTTGTCCAGCATGGTTTAACGCCTCAAAGGCCATTCCGCCAGTCATTGCACCGTCCCCGATTACGGCCACTACATGATGATTTTCTCTAAGAACATCTCGAGCTTTGGCAAACCCCACTGCAGCGGAGATGGATGTACTTGAATGACCCGTTTCAAAGCAATCGTGACAGCTCTCAGCCCGTTTAGGGAATCCAGATAGTCCATTATATTGACGAATACTATTAAACCGCTCCAATCGACCAGTCAGAAGTTTATGTACATAGGTCTGATGACCAACATCCCATACAATCTTGTCATGAGGGCTGTCAAAAGTCCTATGCAACGCTAAAGTGAGCTCAACAACTCCGAGGTTCGAAGCTAAATGACCACCATTTTTAGAGACCACGTCAATCATTTCCAACCGAATCTCTTGTGCTAAGCTTTCAAGTTCCGTTAAATCCAACTTGCGCAAGTCCTTCGGCTCATGAATTTTTTCGAGTAGTCCCATTCTTCTTTCCTCCTCGTTTTTTCGGTCCAGTAAGATTCCAGCCAGTGATTTGCTCAACAGCGGCAATAATGTTCCCAACCCAAGCAATCACTTTATTGGCATCTTGAATGGCAAAGGTTTTACCCACTGCTTTACCGGTAATCGTGATCGAAGCAACTAACGCTAGTATTAGCGTTGTCACCCAAATCTCTTTTGTTTCCAAAGCGGGATAATAACGGATAATATCGATGACAATCGCAGCAGCCATCACCCCACTTAGAGTTCCTGTAACATCACCAACAACGTCATTAGCAATATTTGCTACGAAATCCGCATGTCGTACAAGATAAACCGACTGCCGGGCGCCTCTAATGCGATTGGCTGCTCTAGCGTGATGAGGTGCTTCATTAGCTGCAGTTGCGGCAATTCCGACAATGTCAAAGATAATATGAACCCCTATCACAGCTAAAAGAAACAATGCAGCTACCCATAACGATGACGCACGGCGCATCAGTAACTCTGAACCAATTCCTACAATGGCTGCAATGATAAAGCTTCCAATAAAGACAATGACAAGATGTTTCCAACTCTTGCGTTTTCGCACTGCCAACGACTATTTAACCCTCCTCAACCCAACTTAGACCAGTAGTCCCACAATAATTCCTACGATCACGCCCCCAAAAACTTCAAAGGGTGTGTGTCCAATAAGTTCCTTCAATCGATCTTGGGCAAGGTCAGATCCTAAATAAATATTTTCAACCAAATGGTTAAGTACTTCAGCTTGTTTCCCCGCAGCCCGTCGTACCCCTGCAGCATCATACATCACAACCATACCGTAAACGGCAGAAACAGCAAAGATAGGAGAATCCCAACCGTAGTATCTACCAATTCCCAAAGCCAGAGCGCTCACAGTTGCCGTATGTGAACTCGGAAAGCCGCCTGAGCTTAGTAATAGTTGAAGATTCAGCTTCCTTGCCAAAAACACATTGACTGCAACCTTTAGTAATTGTGCTATTAACCAAGCTGTCAATGCTGAAACGAGGATTACATTATAAAAGATACCTGGGATAATAGGCATGTTAACGACCTCTCTCAATGCTGGCGTTGCTCAATAAAGGTTGCTAGATCATTTAAAAAGGCAGCGGATTTACCAAAAGGCTCTAAAGCCGATTGTGCTTTTAATGTTTCGACATGCAATTGTCGTTCTGCTCCCTCTAAGCCTAACAAAGCGGGATAGGTAGACTTACCCTTTTTGAGATCGCTGCCAACGGGTTTTCCAATTGTTTCGCTGTCACCCACTACATCAAGGATATCGTCTTTTATTTGAAAGGCTAACCCTAAAGCTCGTGCATATTCAGTGAGCGCACCAACCTGTTCCTCGGTACCACCCGCTAGAATTCCGCCAAGCCTTGCAGAAACTGTTAACATAGCACCAGTTTTACCCTTATGAATCTCTTCTATCTCCTCCAAGCTGAGCGTTTTTCCTTCCCCAGCTAAGTCTGCAACCTGTCCACCCACCATGCCGGCCTTGCCGGCGGCCACGGCGACCTCTTTGATAACGCGAAGCTGTCTCTCCGGTAAGAAATGTCCTGGTTCGGCTAAAAGTTCGAAAGCATAGGTTAACAATCCATCCCCAGCTAAAATCGCTTGAGCCTCCCCAAAAACCTTGTGGTTTGATAATCTTCCCCTTCTATAGTCATCATTATCCATAGAGGGTAAATCATCATGGATTAAGGAATACGTATGAATAAGTTCCAGCGAAACCGCAGCGAGTAAAATATCTTGCGGTTGACCACCCACAGCTTCAGCTGAGGCCAGAGCGAGAACTGGTCGAATACGCTTACCTCCCCCAATCAGGGAATAATACATGCTCTCATTCAAGGTGTCCTTACCCCACGGCAGTTGTGCAAGGGTTTGCTCAACCATCGTGAGATAGCGCTGAAACGTCTCTTTGAACACGTTTACGTTCATCCTTCCACTTCAAAATTTATGGGTTTTACGTTTAACTGTCCGTCCTGACCCTCAAGCAGGATTTCCATCTGCTTTTCTGCTTGATCCAAAACATTGGAACAATACTGAACTAGACCAACACCCTCCTTGAAGTAAGCAAGAGCCTTTTCCAGTGGAAGGTCTTTTTGTTCTAGTAATTTTACGATTTTTTCCAGATTTTGAATCCCTGTTTCCAAAGAAATGGGTTCATCACCATCATACTTAGTATCTTCATCTAATCTATTTTCATCGAAGGAATCCTCAAATCTAACCGTTATATTGGATTCTTTCAGCCAATTTTCATTTTTCACGGACCGATCTCCTTCTCTAACACCCTGCAGCATAGACTTCCCTCCCCTAAACGAATCCGAACCCTTTCATCTAATTCCACGTTTTGAGCGCTGCGCAGGAGGTTTCCCTCTGAGTCGTAGGTCAACGAATATCCCCGACCCAATATCGCTAAAGGGCTCAATAAATCAAGCTTAGCTGCCAATAGGGTTAGTATACCATTTTTATCAGCCACAAATCTAGTCATGCTCTCCTGAAGACGCATTTGCAGGGTATCTAAGCGTTGACGGTTTTGATCGATGCGCCAAAAGGGATCTTTAAGCGGTCCTTTATTTGCAATCCCATCAAGGTGCTGACGCTTCCTCTCAATAAGCATCCCCATCTGATTTTGAAGACGAGCGCTTAGTTGAAGGACTTGAAATTTTAGATCCTGTAATATCGGCACTGCAAGTTCCGCAGCTGCCGAAGGGGTCGGTGCACGCAAATCTGCTACAAAATCCGCGATTGTCACATCGGTTTCATGACCCACAGCCGAAATGACCGGAATATGAGACTCTGAAATAGCTCGTGCCACTACTTCAGTA